>JAESSS010000082.1 GCA_016763975.1 Candidatus Altimarinota bacterium | reverse complement strand
GTTTTGCTTGTAATGAAACTAAGGAATTGATGCCGATGCCAATTCACTTGGCTCATAGATTGACGGAGCGCCTTGCGGCTGTTCGTAAAAAAGGTCTTTTGGACTATTTACGTCCTGATGGCAAAAGTCAGGTGACTATTGAATACCAGGGTTATAAAGTTGTTCGTGTGCATACAGTGGTGATTTCGACTCAGCATGGACCAAAGGTTTCACAGAAAAAAATAGAAAGCGATATTTTGAAACATGTGATTGAGCCGATTTGTGGGAAATTGATGGATAAAAAAACTATTATTCACGTAAATCCGACTGGTAGGTTTATTATTGGTGGGCCGCCCGGGGATGCTGGGCTTACCGGAAGAAAGATCATTGTGGATACTTATGGTGGCATGGGGCATCATGGAGGAGGATGTTTTTCTGGGAAGGATGCTACAAAAGTTGATCGGTCTGCGGCCTATATGGCGCGGTATGTGGCGAAGAATGTGGTGGCGGCGGGATTGGCAGAACGTTGTGAATTGCAGGTTGCTTATGCGATTGGTGTGGCAGAGCCGATTTCACTTTTTGTGAATACTTTTGGTACTGGAAAATTGGAGGATTCTGAGATTATCAAAATTATTAAAGAGAATTTTGATTTCAAACCGGCAGCAGTGATCAAGAAACTTAAACTTAGGAAGCCAGGATACCTCGCTACGGCAGCTTATGGGCATTTTGGACGTAAGGGGAGTAGATTTACGTGGGAAGAGACAGATGTGGCTGAGAAGCTCCGAAAACACCTTTAAACTTAGATACGAAAAGAGCCCCTTAATGCTTGGGCAAGCGGGGCTCTAATCTTGTTGCCTGATCTTTTAGGTTACCGCTTTTTGTACTACTGTTATCGGCACTAAAGAGGACCTGACAAACGCGCATTCCTATGTCGCATGTATGTTTTACCAAAAGAACTTAAAATTTTCTTAAGTTTTTTGTGAAATTTTTCGCACACAAAAAAAGCCCTAGCAAAAGAGCTAGGACTTAATTTTAGTTTTTTTAGAAGTTCATATTCCAAAGCATTACTGTCGCTTCTGCACGAGTAATCTGTGCAGTTGCATTAAAACACTTCCCTCCATCACAGTCCTTGCCAGAAACAAATTCCAAAGCCGTAGCTGCTGTAACGTTGGCTGTATACCAATCATCAGCAAGATCTTGATAGGCTTCAGTTTTGGCTCCTGCAATCAACGCGGCAAGTTCATCTTTGGCTACTTCATCTGAAGTATGTTTGTATGCATTGATAGCCATTGTAAGAAATTCTGCGCGATTAATATTTTTGCCCGGTGCAAAAGTGCCATCAGGATTGCCAGCCACTAATCCCATATTATAAAGCTCCACTACATATCCCGCAAACCACTCATCTGCAGAAACATCTGGAAATGGAGTTTCGTTTGGATGCAAGGTATCTGTGTTTCCAGTCACAACACGGAAAATAAGTGCTGCTGCTGCTGCCCGGTTCAAACTAGCGTCAGGGCTAAAAGATCCATCAGGATTACCCTGTACAATGCCCTTTTCCGCTTGAATACCAATTGTCATTTCGGCCCAATGTCCTGCTGTATCCGTAAATTCGATTAATTCAATGTCTACATCCTCTTCTTCTACCACTGGTTCTTCCACAAGTGGTTCTTCCTCAACGACCACGACCACTTCCTCTTCCACAACAATCACCTCTTCTTCCACGACTACAACTTCTTCTTCAACAACCGGTTCTTCCACAACAACGACAAAATCTGAAGTATTGGCGGTAACTGCTATTGAATCGTTTGGACCGTCAGTAACCACGAACGTATACTTTTCGTGTTTATCAGTATCTTGAAATGATGTGTTGAGCATCATATCGATCTGCTCATCAAGGTCGCCTCTAGTGAGCCTGACACGCACTAAGTCTAGATTTGGAGGTAAATCCCAACTGACATAGTTTTGATCGTCTAAAATGTCTATTCTTACGTTTCTGACTGCCTGTGGAGCCAAAGTGTCATTTTTTACAGAAGTAGATGAAATTGTGATGCCGGCAGTATTGTCCGTATCCGCGACCCCATCTCCTGTGAAATCTAACTGCATGAATTGTTTTGAATGTGAACCACCATCCACTCTGAGGGCTATTCCTATAATTTCTAGGGTATCGTCAAAAACGAAGTCTTCCTGCACATCCAAGGTCATTTGTTTTGCATTAAACGAATAGGATGGCTCTCTAGATACCTTTTCAAATGCACTTCCTCCAAAAACAAGTGATGTTGTGTCGGTGTTAAAGATGGCTTGCAGACCATTCGGAATAATAATCACAATGTCGTTGGCTGCTGTTATTTCATCGTCTGCACCAGCTACGATGGTGTGGGTTGAAAGCACCTCAATTCCGTCATTCTTTTCAAAATTGGAATTAAATGCAGCTGTAAAAATTGCAGCAGAGACAACATTACTCGACAACAGAGTTAGTAATGCTGTGGAGGCGATGAGTTTTTTGATGTTCATAGGAAAAGGGATAAAGGATTATTTGTCATCTCCAGCTAAATAATCTTCCACTTCTGGATCATGATTATCTGGAAATGAAACACGATATTTAAAATAATATTCTTCTACTTTGCTCCTATTTTTGCCCTGCTTCATATAACAGTAAGCAATGTCGTAGTTGTATTGAGGTTTTTCTATTTTTGTTAGCTCAACAAAATAATCTTCAGCGAGTTTACACTCACCGGCATTTTGGTATATCTTGCCAAGATTATGCAAAGCGATACTAGAAAATGAATAAACCTCGATAGCTTCCTCAAGTGTAGCTATGGAATCGTCAATATAACCAAGTTCTTTTTCTGCTCGAGACTTTTGTACGAACCACTCAAAATCCGGTAAATCCGGTGTACCGTCCTCGTTGATTGAAGTTTCAAAGCTATCAAACTTCTCAGAGTACTCGACAATTGTAGCTTCGTAGTCAGTTCTCATCTCTTCTGATAGGTCCACTTCTATGTCATATGATTTTGTACTGCATGCAGACAGTGATACTGCTGCGATGGCTGTAATTATAAATAATTTTTTGCTCATGTTAGTTGGTTATGTGCCAAAGAATTATAGAGTAATTTGGAATTTCTGGAAATAAAAAAAGCCCCCCGGTTAAGGGGGGCTTTTCTATGTAACTCGTTTACTTAAATTCTTAGTTGAATTAGAAGCTTAGAGTGTGAGTCGTAGTAGATAGGTTATCTACTAGGAATCCGTTTACCCAATCAGTAGTCGCAGTAGAGTGACTAGTGTTTGAGTTGTCTGACCAAATGAAACTGTGTGTTGATCCACCTGTCTTAGAGACAGTTTCACAAAGCGCAGGAGCAGTTCCACCTAGATCTTCGTTATCAGTAAGAAGAGTACATACAGCATCACCAGAAGCACCATTTACGGTGTCGGCGTTACCATCGTAACCAACGTAATCAGCTGAACCAGCATCTACACCTAGGAAGAGATCAGTAGCTGTAATAGCTACGATTGTTCCACAATCAGATACTGTTCCGAATAGTGTGATGTTTTCTGAAGCGTTTGTACAAACAGCTCCATCAGCAAGTGCAGAATCTCCGTTAGCATCGTAAACGATACCTTCTACAGCAGTATCAGCAGATACACCTGTAGTCGAGTCTAGCCACTTGAAGTCTCCGATAGTTGCAGCAGCAATTGCTCCACAATCAGTAGCTGTACCACCAAGGGTGATATCGTCTGTAGAGTTTGAACATGTATTACCATCAGAAGCAGTAGAATCGTCGTCTAGATCGTAAACGATAGCTTCAGCAGCCACATCAGAAGATGTTCCTGTTGTAGCGTCGATGTATTTGAGTCTTGAAACATCAAATTCATGAGCAGAAGCTGTACCGTTAGTAATAGTGTAAGTGTCATCAGCGACATATACAGAAACTGTATCACCTGTAGCATCAACTGCATTAGCAGTAGCTTTCAAGTAATAAGTCTTTGTAGCTCCTGCAGGAATTACTTCCTCAGCAGAAGCTGAATCGTTGAATGTCACTACAGCGTTACCATCGTAAGCAACCGCACCATTATCTGCAGAACCTGGAAGGCCATCAGTACTTGTAGCTTCTAGATCCTCGTTGTCAAGAACTGTTGAATCACCGAAAGATGTAATGTCTACGTCGTCAGTAAGGTCAGTAGTATCTCGGAAGAATTTAAAGTTTCCAAGTCCACCACTTGCAGCACCGTCACGACCGTAAGTTAGTTTGAACTTAATAGTCTTAAGTGAAACTGCTTCCTTAGAATCAGCAACAACTTTTAGACCGTAAAGTGTGTTTTCACCATTAGCGAAAGTAGTAGTTAGACCAGTTGCTACAGAAACTACAGGTTGAGTTTCACGTAGGTATTGGATCTTAACGTTAGCTTCGTTAGTTGGCAAAGTGAATGATGAACTAGACTCAGTAAGAGTAACACCAGATCCTTGACCAACAGCTTCGAAGTCGTTGGTTGTAGTGTTTTCATTAATCACAACTCTTAGTAGATCACCAGATACTGCTCCACCTTGGATAGTATTAGCGTCAACTAGGATTTGAACATAAGCTGACTTATCTTTTTCAACCAACATGTCCATGTCGTTGAATGTAAATTGACCAGCTGAGAAATTACCAGTCTTAGTAACCTCAGTACCGGCAGAATTTGTATACTTAACTTTTAGAACAGATACCACTCTTTGGTAAGTACTTTCAGCGTCAGTTGAAGTAGTATTTGTATCTGTAAAGAGTTCAAGGTCATTAACGATGAACGCTTCGTCTACAGCGTTAAATTTGTACTTAGCAACTAGAACGTCTGTTGTACCACCAACCAAGATTCCAGCAGAAGGAGAACCTTCTTCTGTAAGAGCAAGAGTACCACTGTCATTCATAGTAACAACTACAGTTTGAGACTGGTTGATTGGTGCTAAACCACTAGTAACTGAGTCACCATCCTCATCTTGAGCAGTGACGTCTGAAGTAGCGTCGATACCGAAAGCGATAAGCTCTGCAGTAACTGAACTTAGCTTAGCAAGATCGGCCATTACTACCATCTTTTCTGTAGTAGACTTAGCGATTTCCCAGTTAATACCGGTAAATGCTACATCTCCAGCAGAATCTAGACTTTCAGGACCTGAGATCTTTACACCATCATGGTAAAGATATACAGCTCCTACGTAATCTTTCAATGAAGCTTGGTCATCATAACCATCACCATTAATATCTAGTTCACCGCGAAGTGTTAGATCTGTAAGAGTAATAGCTTCTGAATCACCAGCTTTCCAGTTGATACCTACCATAGGAACTAGATTAGTACCTTTAACGAAAGTATCAGAAACCGGAGTAGAAGAAAGAGTAGTAGTCAATGAAGGAGCAACAGCTTTCATTCCGTTACCTTGAAGATCAGAACTAGGGATAATAGCTGTTGTAGCTACGTTATCTCCGTTTGCATCTTCAGCAACAAATCCAGAAATATCTAGAGTTGCACCATAGTAAGTGTTTGCACCAGCATCAGAATCAATATCAACAACTACAGCTAGGTTCAATGTTGTACCTGCTGGGATGTCAAAATCGTCTGTAAAGTCGATAGTTTGTTCAGCATCGTCTCCACCAACAGCGGCAGAATCAAGTTCTAGTGGACCCATGATTGTTTTACCAGTGTCCACGTTTATGATCTTGATGTCTTTGATTGCAGCTTCTGGAGCAGCGATGATCAAACCATCAGTATCTGTATCGTTACCAGCTTCGACAGCATCAAATGCGTCGTTGTCAGCATCATCATCACCGTAAACGATGATATCAAGATCCTTAACTGTAGTAAGTCCGATAGCAGAAAGACTAAATTCGAAAATAGTTAGGTTATCACCTCCGATTGAAACTTCACCGGCAACTGGGCCGTTGAATACGAAAGTAACGTCACCACCTTCTAGGGTAGAGAATGAACAATCTCCAGATGATGTAGTACAAGAATCACCATCAAAAGTAGTTCTTGTTACTGACATTCCGAAACCATAGTCACCACCGATAGATAGGATGTCTGTGTCTTCATCAAGATAAACTCGAATAGTATCACCAACATCACCACCGTTTACGTCAGCGTAAAGCTTGAAAGTTTTACCTGTACCGTCATCGATTTGGTATGGCTCAGCAAAGGTTAGAACAACTAGATCTTTTGAAGTAACCTCAGAACCTGTAGCAATGACTGTACCGCCATTATCTTTTAGTTCGAAGTTATCAAGAAGATCTGCGTTAAGCGTACCTTTAACTGTAAGGTTCATCTGTGTAAGCAAAGCGTCTTCAGTAGAAGGAGTAACTTTGAATTCACCGATCTTAACACCTTTTTCACCAACTTTTGGATCTGTGATTGTACCGTTCTTAGCAATGACTACAGAACCTGCATCAATTGTAGAAAGATCCATCTTCATACCAGCAGCAGCGTCGCTGTATGAACCTTCACCGTATCCAGAAGTTTCAACTACAACTGTTCCACCGTTAGCGTCTACATCAGATGCAGAAGCAATAGCGAATTGACCCTCACCGGCTGCAGTAACGTCTGCCATGTCGATTTTAAGAGTCAAGCTTGCAGTCTTACCTGCTGCCACTTTGAATTTCAAAGTAGAGAAAGTAGCTTGGTTTGTGTCTGAGTTTACAACCTTAGAAGATGTAAGACGGTTATCGTCAGCATCGTAAAGGTATAGTGCAGAGAAGTCTGTAGTTTTACTTACACCAACTCTTGTAATCACAATACTGTCAATTTCAGCATCCTCGTCACCAGCTGTAATATCCCAAGTCGCGAATGGAACTGAGATAGCTTGTGAAGGGATAGTAGCCTTAGAAGGCGTACTGTCTGAAATTTCGATTGTGATGTCACCATCACCAGCAGGTTCAATAACAACTGGATCAGGATCAGTATCTGTATCCGGATCAGTATCTGGATCAGTGTCTGTGTCACTTGGCTCAGCATCCATAGCTTGAGCTGTCATAACAGCACCATCAGCTCTAACAATAGTAGTATTTGGAGCGAATGTTCCATCTGGATTACCTCCAAGAACTCCGTAAAACTTAGCAGTCTCTACAAAAGAGTAAGACCACGCAGTAGTAGGAACGTCTGGGAATGTAGGTGCAGATGGTGTGTAAGTTGGAAGATCAAAACCTGCTACAAGCATCTTCGCGAACTCTTGACGAGTTACTGTGTCACCTGGACCAGTATAACCTGGTTTGTGAGAGTAACCTTCCATCACTCCGTTCTGATTAGCAATTTCAATTACTTCAAATGCCCAGTGTGATTTTGGAACATCAGTAAAAGTAGCAACAGAAGGAGTCGTACCAGTTAGTCCTGCCGCCGCAACAACGAATTTCGCTGCTTCTGCACGGTTAAGTCCTAGACCTGGATTATAAGTATCTTTTGCACCGTCAACTACGTCAGCCGCTACAAGAGCTTCAACAGCTCCGTAGTAGTAAGCGCTTGCAGAAACATCGCTGAAAGATCCAGCAGATGCAACTGACGTTGACACTACAAAAGAGGAAAGAATTGCCACTAGAGATAGTGAAGCAATTGCTTTTCTAAATTTCCCCATATAATTGTGGTTAATTAAAAATGGTTGGAAAATATATATTAATAAGGTTAGTCAGAAGAAATCTGATTAACCGATTTCAAGAAATACATTTTTCTTGTGTTCACCTTTAGAGTGAACGGTTTGTAGCCTGGTTTTCAATGAGCGAAATTTCTATCGTATATATATAAAGGTAATCGTAATCGATTTTATCAACATGGACTTTATCAAACCGTATATACAGCGTCAATTTAATTTGACTAGCCTCAACCTTGATTTAACTGATTGGCTGGTTGTGGCTCTTTATTGACGGTTTGAGTAAGTTGGGTTTTTGCCTTCTGCTTAGCCAACTCTGTTCAAAATTGATATCGCTGTCTATAACTGTTGGCCTATGCATTCTGTTTCTAAAAAATAGGTGACATATCCAGGTCATGTTGTTGTACGCGTAATTATGACTTGAGGGTGAATTATCTATTTTTTTTGTGAGAATTTGCTTTTCGGCTTGGTTATGTTGACGTTTTACTTAGAAATACTATGGTATTGTTATGTTTTATACAGGATTGAACGGGCGACGCAAGGTTTTGTTACGTTTAAAGCGCCTTTTCTCGATTTTCACTTTGATTAGCTTGTTTGACATTTTGGGGTGAAAGTGTTTTTGCTGAGAGCTTGTTGGGGTATTTACAAATTTTGTTTTGTTGTTTTTGTTTAGATGTTAGAATGGGCTCATGCAAAAAGTACTACTAGTGGGGAATGCCCCTTTACCAAGCGAAAATACCAGCTCCCGTCCAGCCGCAGGACTAAGAACTTGGCAGTTTTTGCAGGCATTGCTGGCTGCGGGCTTAGAGGTAAAGCTGATCTGTATAGCTATGCCGGAGTGTTATGAGCAAGAACCGACTTATCAAACAGAGCAAATTAGCGAACGCTATAGTAAGGTGGTGATTTCCAAACAAGATGTGGACTTGGTGAAGAGAGTTCAACATGAACATGATGCAATTAAGGCTGACTTGATAGTTTCAGTAAATACTTTCCCTTCTTATATAGTGGCTCAACTAGACTCGGAACTACCGTTATGGGCTGATTTGAACGGATGGATCATGGCTGAAGCCCAGGCTCATGCATTTAAAACAGATACAAATGACTATCTCCCCCACTATTTGGAGATGGAAAACACTATATTAAAGGAGGCGGATAAGTTTTCTGTGGTTTCTGATGCGCAAAAATTTACGGTGTTGGGCGAATTAGGGGCAATGGGGAGACTGAATAAAGAGAGTTTTGCTTATAATTTTGTGCAACAAGTGGCAAATGGCACTGAATGGTTTGAAGGTGAACGTGAGGCTGCTGATTTTCCAGAACTATTTAAAAATGTGCCTGAAAATGCTTTTGTGGCGCTTTGGCTCGGAGGATATAATACTTGGGTGGATGAAGAGGCCTTGTTTAAAGGAGTGGTGGAGGCGATGAGGCAGTGTGAGAAATTGTATTTTGTTTCTACTGGAGGAGGGATCAAAGGATTGGACAACAAAACTTTCACGAAGTTTAAGTATATGATTGATAATAGTGAATTCAGCGAGCGCTTTGTGTTTTTGGGATGGGTAGAGACGGAGCAAATTCCATATATATATAAGAGGGCGCATGCTGGGCTTAATGTGGATCGTGCTTGTGTGGAGACTTTGACGGGGGCTCGCAATCGCATAAATGAGATGATGAAATTTGGATTGCCGGTGGTGACGACTTTGGGCAGCGAGATTTCGTATGAAGTGATGATAAATAGCTGTGGTTTGGGAGTTCAGAGTGGTGCTGTGGGCGAGGCTATTGTAAGAATGTATGAAGGGTGGAGGAGTGAAGCTGGTGATTTTATTCTGTATGGGCAAAAAGGACAGCAATATATTCAGGAAAAATGCAATTATCGCGCGACAGTGAGGCCGTTGATTGAGTGGATCGCAAATTTGGGAGTGGCTCCAGACAGAGGAGTGAGGTTGAGTTCGGGGATTTATGCGAGGGTGAGAGGTGGAATGAGATATTTACGCGAAAAAGGCGTGAAGAAATTTATGCAGAAAGTGAGGCAAAAACTTTAAGCTGCCTGTTCGTAAAGATTGTTGAGTTCGGCGTTGTGGCCTTCTTTGAAGAGTTCGATTAGTTTTTCTCGTGTTGTGCTGGTTTGGCGAGCGACCATGTCAATAAGAGGCATGTGCTCGTGGTAAGCGAGGATTTGGCCTGTTGTTTCTGAGGTGGCCGTTTCGGTAAGAGCTTCTTCGAAGTTGGAGTTGGTGATAATAACGTTGTCCCCTTCTTCTTTGTTTGTTTGGTGCCAAGCTTCGTGCGTGAGGACATGTGTAGTGAGCTGTTCGTCGCCGGTTTCAGCGATATTATGATCAAGAAAAGTTTGGTTTGAAGCAATATTATAAAGACCGGCAATGTTGCCATTAAGAGTATCAACCTTGGTCCGGGCAACTTTTCGGCCAGTTACGCGTGTAGCGGTGTGCACGGCAGAATTTATACTGTCGGCAATTTCGATGAGCTGCTCAGGTGAGGCATCAACCAGTTCGAGATCTCGATTTTCGGGCTGTTCGTCAGCTTGAGCTCTGTAGTAATCTGCGAATTCGATAACGTTTTTCATTGTTTAAGGTGAAAACTGTATTTGTTAGTGCAGGCTAACTTTCTTATTTGGATATGTAAAGAAGATTGTGTGCGGCGGGTGTGGAGGGTGTGATGAAGAAGGGTGACACCTTCGGTGTCACTTTGGTAGCTCCAAGGGGAATCGAACCCCTGTTTCCGCCGTGAGAGGGCAGCGTCCTAACCGCTAGACGATGGAGCCACGTTGATTTCAAAAGCGAGGCAAATTTTAACTTAGTAAAAGATGAATGGCAATATGTTCTCAGAGTGTCAGCACTCCCCCGCCTAGAGTGCTAGACAAATGGTTTCGAGGGCGGTATAATGGCTTAGAAACTTAATTTTTGCGATGGCAACAGATTTATATGAAATATTAGGAGTAGAGCGAGCAGCTGACGAAAAGGCGATTAAAAGCGCGTACAGAAAGTTGGCGATGAAATGGCATCCGGACAAACATAAAGGGGATGGAGATGCTGAGAAAAAATTTAAAGAGATTAATGGAGCCTATGAAGTGCTTTCTGATCAACAAAAACGTCAACAATACGATACCTTTGGGAGCAGTGGAGGGCCTGGAGCTGGTGGAGGTTTTGGGGGTGGAGGAGGAGGATTTGATTTTTCTGGATTTGGAGGAGGTGGTGGTGGGCAGGGATTTGCGGATATTTTTGAGACATTTTTTGGGGGACAAGGTGGTGGTGGGCGAGGGGCTCGCAAAAGTAGGGCCAGGAGAGGGAATGATATTGAAGCGAATATTAGAATCACTTTTCATGAAGCGGTTTTTGGAGTGGAAAAAGAGTTAGAGATTGCCAAGTCAGATGTGTGTGGCAATTGCAAAGGGGATGGGGCTGAGAAGGGTTCAAGCATAATTACATGTAGTACATGTCGTGGAAGTGGAGAAGTTCGATCGGTGAGGAATACGATTTTGGGACAAATGGCCACTTCGCATGTTTGTGATATGTGTGAAGGTGAAGGGAAAGTTCCTGAGAAACAATGTGGAAAATGTCATGGTACAACGCGTGCTCGTGTAAAAGACCGTGTGAAAGTGAAAATTCCGGCAGGAGTTGATAATGGATCGACGATTCGATTGAGTGGCAAAGGTGAAGGCGGTGTGAAGGGTGGGCCGAGTGGAGATTTGTATATTAATTTGATGGTGGAGCAGAGCAAACAGTTTGTGAGGCATGGACAAGATGTACATAGTGAACTGGAAGTGCATATGTTGCAGGCTTTGTTGGGGACTGAAATGTCTGTGGATACTTTGTATGGCAAAGAAACGATCAAAATTCCACATGGAACTCAGGATGGGAAGGTTTTTAAACTAAGTGGTCGAGGTGTGGTCAAAATTAATAGTGATCATAAAGGGGCGCACTATGTGAAAGTTCGGGTGAACATTCCTGATAAATTATCCAAAAGCGAAAAAGAGGCATACAGAAAATTGGCAGAGGATTCGGGATTAGATGTGAGTAAAGGTGGTCTTTTTGGATAGAGGTCTTGCTTAAAATCTGGCTTCATATTAAATTATTAAGTGATACTTCTCTCATTCCTCATTTAATATGGATATCACCCTTTCGTGGGACTTGTTTATAATCGTTTTTGCGGTGGTAATTATCGCTTATAGCTTGATTATCGGTCAGGATCAGACTTTGAAGGTTATTCTTGGTACTTATGTTTCGGCGGTAGCGGCGGATGCGGGGGGACAATTGATTGGTACTTATTTGGGAGGATCTCAGCTTTTTATGAATCTTTTGAATATGGTTGCGGTAAATAATGATGACGATGCGACGATTATTGTGAAAGTGGCGATTTTTATCGTGTTTGTGATTCTGTTTGCTGTAAAAGGAGCGTTTGAAGTGGATGTATCAGATGATCGACCTGGTTTGGTGAGACTTTTTGTCAGTGTTTTGTATGGAATTATGAGTGCGGGGCTATTTATTTCAGCTATCTTGATTTTTATCAGTGGAATATCGTTTGTGGGAGGAGGATCGGCGTTGACTGTAAAATCAGCTCTGTCCCCTATTTACAACCAATCTGAAATCGTGAAATGGATGGTGCAATATACGTATTTCTTCTTCTCTATTCCGGCTTTGGCCTTTCTTTTCCACAGTTTTCATACAGCAAGAGAACAATAGTTTGCACTGCGATAAATTCCCTTGCGTTAGAGCAGTTAGATAAATAGAATGTGGGGGCGTTTTTTACTATGGGTCGATAGCTCAGTTGGTAGAGCAACAGCCTTTTAAGCTGATGGTCCCGGGTTCAAGTCCCGGTCGACCCACCATAGTTTCTCAGCGCTGTTTTTTTGTGCTAAAAATAATGTATGAAAAAAATTGTTTAAGATCTTTTTGGGCATTGTGGCGGTCAAAGTATTACTGAGCTTTTTTGTGCAGGGGATTATTATTGCGCCGGATGAGGGATGCGTGATCAAGAGTGCGCAGTATTTGGCCAATAACTTTGAGTATAAACACTGTTCTGAGCTGACAAATTTGAACGCGGGTGATGCGCCGTTCTTTCCTGTTGTTTTGTACTCTGTATTTTACTTCCTCTTTTCGCCTGTATTAGCTTTTAAGGCGAGTTTGATTTTTAATTCTGTGTTGGCAGCGTCGCTGGTTTATCCGTTTTTTAAGATTGTGGAATTCTTTATTAAAGATGAACGGAAATCGCTCTACTTGGCTATTGCTCTCACTTTTATACCGTCGATTTTTCTTTTTGAAAAAGCTTTGATGACGGAAATTGTGTTTGCTGCGACGAATGTTTGGGCGCTGCATTTTTATATTCAATCCTTTGTGGGAAACAAAGTTCGCAACAAAGTGGCGGCATTTCTCTTGGCGTTCTTGGGCATTTTCATGAGGCCTTACGGCTTTATTACCATAGTGGCACTACAGATGAACGAATTTTTTGGAGCGGGCAAGAGAAGGCGACTATTGAAGTTAGGGGCTTTGGTTTTGTTGACTCTTTTTGTGGGGTATTTTTTGAAAGACAAAATTGCTCATCAGTTAAGTGGATTACATGTGTTTTCGATTTTGATAGGATTTTGGGCGACGGTGGTGAGGGTGGCCCAATCTTTGCTCACTGGATTAAATACGCTGACACTTTCGACATTGATGCTGCCTTTTGCGGTATTGATCTTTACGAGAGGCAAGGAAGTGAAACTTATTCGAGTTTTTCTTTTTACTTTTATCTTCCTGTACATTGCGATTTTGCTGCCGAGACTGTTTATTGATTCGAGTTATCCCAATATCACTTATTCATCTTTGTCCGAACGTTTTGCTGTGCCGGAAACACTTTTTGGATTGGGTAGGGGCAAAATAATTTTCAAAAATTTGTTTAGATATTTCAATGTTTCGACGATATTGATCACTTTGTTTGGTGTGATTAGTATTTTAAAATATGAAAGGAAAGCTTTGGGCAAATCGTTTGTGGGCTTGGTACTGGCGCTTGTGGCTGGATTGTTTTTCGTGAATTTTGGGGAGAATGTTTATCATCAAGTGATATCTCATTCCTATCTAATAGTAGACTCTTTGCAGTTTATTTTTTACGTGTTGATCGTGGTTGCGCTTGTGGCGACTGGTTTTTTGATGAAAAGAAAAGGGGATGTGTCGCTGAAAATAATGTTTGTGACACTGATGATCGTTTCGCTGTTGAGTTTTGAATACAATGTGATTCGCTCGTTTTATAGGGCGCCGGCGAATAATGAGATTGTGGAGCTGCTACGAGAAAATGAGGGTGATGTGCTTTTCTTGATGAGGGTTGGTGACATGAAGGATCCTGTTTATTGGGCTGCCAATACCACTTTGGCGAACCAGATAGATACTTTTTTCTATGAGGGGGAGGAAGCAAATATTTTCAGAATAATTTCTATTGCTAGTGAAAAATATGAATCCGTTGATGTGGATCTGGATCAGTATGAATTTGTGGTTTCGAGACTAGAGTTGGAGAGAGAGAAACTCTTGGAGAGCGCTGGGTACAGTGTCTACGGCTTGTAGATATTGTAGAGTTTGCCGGTATAGACTTTTTCAAAAGAGAGTTCCATCGGTGTGACGATGTGGCCATAACTTTGGTAATCTGGGCTGAAGTCTTCGATTACACGGTCAAAAATCTCCGTAATTTTGTAGAGATCTGGCAGAGAGCCGTCAGTGTGGTCTAAGGTTTCGTTAAAGAAAAATCCGGTTTCAACCTTAGTATCCAAATAGACAGCGTTGGCCCAGTAAGTGGCGTTCCACTTTAGTTCTGGTGGTACGATAAACAGTATGTCGCCTTCTTTGTCGGCAAGAAAGTTGACGATTTCATTGTCGGGGCTTGAGATCTTGGTAGCGTTTGCGTTGTAGCTAAAGCTGAGGGCTGAAATGATGAAGAATCCGGCGAAAATGGATTGTAGTAAGTATCGAGAACGGCCTTTTTGATAGAGGAATATCAGCGCGAGTGAAAACGCTATAATCATATAAAAAGCGCTAGTGCCGTAATCAAATAGAAAGGCGTAATCGTAAACAAAGTGCATTTGAGTCGGACCGATATCGACGAAATATACGAGGCCGATGACGATGGATGCTTGTAGGTAATGAAGTGGCTTCATTTTTGCTTTGATGCCTTTGAGTAGAGTGATTAGAGCAAAAATAAGAACTAAAATAGTCGAGCTGTTGAGGTATCTAAATACTAGGGCGCCCAGTTCGGATTTGCCTTCGAACAAGCTAGCATCAGCCTGACCAAAAACTGATGTGAGTCCCCCAGCTAAAGGTTTTTGGTATGTTGGGTCGATAAATAGACGAGGGAAAATCACTAAGATGTTTAACACTACGAAGGAGAGAAGGAAAACTCTAATGTTTTTCACTTTTTCGCCTTTAGTGAAAATTAGAACTAATAATGGCAGGAGGAGGGTCGAGATGGAGAGGCTGTTAAACAGAGTGACTAGGGAGCCTAATGCTCTAATTCCTGCCTCTTTAAAGCCCACACCGCTGGCATAATCTATGGATGCTCCGAGGGATGAAAAGATTAGTCCCCCTTTTAGCAAAAGGACTAGCCCCGCAAATATGACCATCGCTAGAATGCTGATGATTTTGTTCTTTTTGTTGAGGAGAAAAAATTCGTTGGCGGTGAGAGCAAACATTGCGATGAAGCCATAAGGTCTGACAAATAGGGTGAGGGCTGCGATTACAAAAGCGATTATTTTTGGTTTTGTTGAGTTGCTTTTGAGGCCGGTGATATAAAAAGAGATCATCCAAATGATGCTCGAGGAGAAAAATATTTCGGTCATCACGGATTTTTCGTAGATGAAAATTGCAGGGATAAAGGTGAGGGCTGCGATGATTGGAATGATTTTGCGGTCTTCTTCGATGTAGTTTTTGAAGATGTTGTAGAGGGGAAAAACTAAACTTGCTGCGAGAACTGAGTTGAAAAAGAGACTGAATTTGAAGGCTAAGACTGGGCTGAAAAGTGCGTAAAAGAAGGAGTAAATTATGACTGGGAGGAAGGGTGCATCGCCGGCGTTCCAGCCTCTTAGCTCTGAGCAGGGTTGGTAGTCAAAAGTGCTAGCAAGATTGCGGGCTGTCCAAAGGAGGCAGGGTTCGTCCGGTGGAAGGTTGAAGCCCAGTATGAAAAAACTTAGTAAGATTTTTGCAGCAGCTAAAGCAATAAAGATTTTGACTAATATCTTGGGAAACTTTGGCAGCATTTGTTTTCTGTTTAATTTACGCAAAGAAATATAATCTTTTGTGGGGGGAAAGTACAATTAGCCTTCCAACTCCCCTGCTAAGTTTTTTTCCATGATTTTGCGGATCTCCGGGAGTTTGCGAGTTTTGGCGAGAGTCCACAATAGTTTGGCGACTGTAGCCTCGGTGGTCATGTCTTTGGAAGAAATGGCGCCGGCTTTTGCAGCGACCAATCCGGCTTCGTATGCGCTGAGGTTGGTGACACCTTTTTCCATCTGGTTTGTAATCACGATGGGGATGCCTTGTTTTGTGGCGGATTCGATTTGAGGGATGATTGAGTTTTCGAGAAAGGGCACATTTCCTGGGCCGAAACCCTCGATTATGATGCCATGGGCGCCGCGCTCTATTACTTTCTGGATTATTTCAGGGTCGAATCCGGGGAAAAGTTTGAGTAGTGAAATATTTTGATCAAAATTTGGGTTAAAACTTAGTTTTCGTTTGCGACGTTTTTTGCGCCAATCATGCAAAACTGTTGGGCGACCGAGTTCTCCAAGATCCGGAAAAGATGGTGAATGAAAAACAGCGACAAATGATTCGTGATATTTCTTTGCTCGATTACCTCTAATGATTTTGTTTGCAAGAACGAGACAAACTTCAGCAACATCCATTGCTGCTGTGAGACAGGCGTAAATCAAGTTATTTCGTCCGTCTGAACCAATCTCTGTCAGCGGAATCAACGATCCCGTAAAAATCACCGGTTTGCTGAGGTTTTGTAATGCAAATGAAAGTGCGGCTGCTGAATAGGCCATGGTATCCGTACCGTGAGCGACAACAAAGCCGTCGTATTGATCATAATATTTGTGGACTGTTTCAGCCAGCTTGGTCCAATTTTCAGGATTCATATTGGAGGAATCGATGTCTACCACCATCTTAAAATCGAGTTGTACGTATTTTTGGATCTCGGGAAAGTCGCGAATAATATCGATGGCAGAAGATGCCGGTTGCAGTGCGCCAGTTTTGCTATTTCGAACCATTCCAATGGTTCCTCCGCAGAAAAGTAAACAAATCTTTGGTCTAGCCATAGTGTTTTTTAGCTTGTGACGGCAATATAGCGTGATTTTAATAATTTTAGAAATATTTTAAGTTTTTTTTAATAAATTTTTAAATCTCTTTGCTAGCTTGGTAATTGCTTGATGCGCAGAAGAGCAAATCTTATTCTATAAAACTATGAAAAATGGAAACATTACGGAAGTATTTTGCAATGATGACGCTTTTTGCGTTGATGATGCAGGGTTCAGTAATGCGCATTTCCACAGCTCTCGCTAATGATGGTGAGGCTCATGTCGTAATTAATGAAATTGCTTGGGCGGGCAGTTTGGATGGATCCGGTGAAGAATGGATCGAACTTTATAATGCTGGGGGTGAGGCGGTGAATTTGGAGGGATGGATAATTGAGGATGATGGTGAGGATCTTTATGTGATTGGGAGTGGGACGGTGGAGCCTCATGGATACTTTTTGATTGAGGATGGAGAAGATGCTACTAGTGTGGATTCGGATGAGCTTATTAATTTGTCTTTGGCGAATTCCGGTGATGTATTGAAGTTAAAGAAGCCGGATGGAACTGTGGTGGATCGTGTTGGGGATGGGGAGAGTTGGTATGCCGGAGTTTCGGCTTTCAAGTCTTCGATGGAGAGGATTGATCCGATGGCGAGTGGTGATAATGCGGAAAATTGGGCATCAGCTCAGTTTGGGAATGGCGCAGTTGCTAGTGAAGGTAGTGAGGTTTTGGGTACGCCCGGATCGGTGAATAGTAAATATGGTGGGGCGGGGCCTCATGTGTATTTTGACCCTTTTGAGACCATTGCTTTTATGGGAGATGAGATTTCTCTTTCTGTAAAAATTGAGGATGTGGAGGATCTCTATGCTTATGGTTTTGAAATTGATTATGTGCCAGTTCTAGTAGAATTTGTTTCGGCTAGTGAAGGTCTCTTTATGGGATCGGATGGAGTTGCTACAGCTTTTAATGTAGCGATGAAAGATGGAAAGGCTGGGACTTTGGTCGTGGGCAATGCACGTTTGGCTAATCCTGCGAGTGGAATTTCCGGAGCTGGAGAGATTTTTGAACTGAAGTTCAAAGTTGTTTCACCCGAAAGTGATAGTGGTGACATTCATTTTTCTGCAGGAAGTTTTGTGGCAGATGTTAATGGTGATGTGCCAGCAAAATTCACACATGCAGATATTGCGATAGCTGATGGTGAAGGACTGCCAAATGCTGTGGCACTTTTGAAATCTAGCCTTGGCGAAGAGAGATTTTCTTTGGCTTTGGATTGGCAAGAAGATCTGGAAGCAAATGGCTACATGGTGCGCAAAATGATGCCGGAAGGAAACTATGTTTTAGTAGGAGATTTGGTGGAAGCTGGATTTGTAGACGATGTGGGGATTGTACCCTTTGTGGAATATAAATATCTGGTTTCTTCAGTGCTAAATGGAATTGAAAGTGAGGCGATTGAAGTAAGTGCTGTGGAGACGCGAGGATTGGCTGGAGATAATGATCGCAGCGACCTGGTGGATGGTCGGGATCTAGAAAGACTGGCACGTTCTTATGCGGCGCACATCGGAGAAAGCGCTTATGAAAGCATAAAAGATAGTAATTATGACGGTGTGATTGATGGAAGTGATTTGATAGATATTGGTGCCAATTTTGGCATGAGTTATAGTGGATAAATAAATTGGGGCCGTGTAATGCGGCCTCTTTTTTAACTTTAAATATTATGAAAAAATTTATTTTATTATTCTTTTTACTGGCAAAAATGGCCAGTGCTGAGGAATGGAGTGATATTGATTCTCTGGATAGAATGGAACTGGAAAGTGCTCCAATGGGAGTAGTCAAAATGCAGGCTGAGTTTTTGGATAGTGATTTGCTGAAGATTGAAGTGCTTGTTTCAGACATGCTGACACCTGTTTTGGGTTCGGCTTTTCACCTGAAGTTTCCCTTCGAAGATTTGGCTTTTTTGAGATATGAACCTGGAGAATTTTTGGAAAATGGTGGTGATCCATTCTATTTGGTGAAGGCTGAAGGCAGCGAAGTTGTTTTTGGGGAAACACTGAGGAGGGATGATAATTTCCCTTTAGGAAGCGGTGTATTGGTCAGTTTTTATTTTCAGATTTTGGAAGAAAAGGGATTTTCTTTTGAATTTGATCGAGGAGTTGTCTCAACTTTGGATAGCGTGAGGCAAGACTTGGATAATATCGTTTTTGAAGACCTTTTCGTGGAAAGAGTTGAGCGGGTTTTTTCGCTGCCTGCTGCCAATAACATTAGTTTTGACTCCACAAGGTGGATTAAGCTTTTTGGCTTACTGATGGGATCCTTTGGTACAGCTGTGCTTTTTATCATGGTGATAAAGAGGAGATTTTTGATAGTGAAATAGTTCAGCAATATCTGTCAATTGGGGATCTTTGAGTTTAGGGGAGAGATATACTAAATTGAGGTTAATCAAAAAGTACTCACTCCTACTCATTAACCTAATTCCTATGTCTGACAAGTTTGTCTCAATACAAGACGCTTCAGAAATAAGTAAAAAGTCTATTCAAACTATTAGACGTGCGATTAAAGCTAAAAAGCTAAAGTTTAGAAAGAAAAAGACTGCTCAAGGTTTCAACTACCTGGTTAGTCACGACTCCCTAGTAGAAACTTACAAACTTCGCATCGAAACTCCGGTGGCAGAAAAAGTTGAGAAGAAAGCTGAGGTAAAAACAGAAGTAAAATCTGAAGTGAAAGCAGAAAAAAAGGTAGAAACTGGAGAGGTGGCAATAACAACAGCGGATTTCAGAGAATTTACAAAATCTCTAGAATCAATGATCAATCAACATGCTGATGAAAGACAAAACTTCCTTAGACTAGTAAACACTCTACAAGAAAAAATCTTTGTACTTGAAAACCAACTTAACCTTTTGGCTGAACCGAAGAAGAAGTGGTATCAAATGTGGAAATAATCATATTTTTGGATCAGGATCTATATAGAAGCCCCGCGCAAGTGGGGTTTTTCTTTTTGTCATAAATAAACTTTCCTTTTGGCAGAGGGGGTCTTAAACTCTCAGCGTATTTAATAAATTAATATTATGTCTCTATTTCAAAATACCCTCAAACAGATATGGAAGGCAGCCCAATTAATGAAATTAAACAAAGATGTGGAAGAAGTTTTGTCTCATCCTCAACGAGAAATTTCTGTGGCTTTTCCAGTACGAATGGATGACGGTTGTTTGAAGATTTTCAAAGGATTCCGTATTCAACACAACGATTCGAGAGGGCCTTACAAAGGAGGCATTCGCTTCCATCAAGATGTGGACAAAGAAGAGGTGCAGGCTTTGGCGACGTGGATGACATTAAAATGTGCAGTAGTAAATATTCCACTTGGTGGGGGGAAAGGAGGAGTGATTGTAAATCCAAAAGAACTTAGTGAAGGTGAACTAGAAAGACTTTCTCGTTCATATTTCAGAGCGATTGCTCCAGTAATTGGACCAGACATTGATGTGCCGGCACCGGATGTGAATACCAATCCAAAAATCATGGGATGGTTTGCTGATGAATATGCCAAATGGGCGGGCAAAGATGTGAGAGGCATCGTAACCGGCAAAGCAATTGATGATGGTGGGAGCAAAGGACGTGGCAGCGCAACAGCTCAAGGTGGAGTTTATATTTTGCAGGAAATGGCTAAACGAAATAATTGGAATCCTGCGGAAACAAAAGTAGTAATTCAGGGTTTTGGAAACGCTGGAGGTACAGCGGCCAAACTATTAGCAGCTGATGGATATGAGTTGGTGGGAATTTCTGATTCTCAGGGTGGAATTGTTTGTAATCACGGAATTGATCCGGCTGGACTAATGCAATGCAAAGTTGAAAAAAAGACGGTGAAAAATTGCGGAGTGCATGTTTCGGAACTTCACGGTGTGGAGGGATCTTCATGCAAAATGGTGGAAAATGAGGAATTGCTTTTGGAAGAATGTGACATTTTGGTTTTGGCAGCTTTGGAAAATCAAATTACAAAAGAAAATGCGCATAAAATTAAAGCCAAAGTGATTATCGAGTTGGCAAACGGTCCGATAACTCCTGATGCTGATGAGATTTTGGCTGAGAGAGGGATCATAGTTGTGCCGGATATTTTGGCAAATGCCGGAGGAGTAACAGTGAGTTATTTTGAGATGTTACAAAATGCTGATGATGAATATTGGGAAGAAGATGATGTGAATGAAAAACTACATAAAATTATGATAAAAGCATTGGCTGATGTGGAAGGCAATGCAAAAAAATACGACTGTACTTTGAGGGAGGCTGCCTTTGTCACAGCGATCGAAAGATTGAAGGACAAAATGCATCTGTAATATCTTGTTTTTGTGTTCTGATTTACCTATACTGGCCGCCAAGGTCATTTAAACCATCACTATGATTTCTTCATCGTCTGTCGCGAAAGCTAGCCGTCCAGATATTTCATCTGACAAATTGATTTATGCTTTTGATGAAGCTGATAAGAGCATGAAGGACTTACTCGGAGGCAAGGGAGCGAATCTTTGTGAAATGACAAAAATCGGAGTGCCGGTGCCTTATGGATTTACGATTACCACTGAAGTCTGTCATGACTTCTTGGAATTGGAAGATTATCCTGAAGGTTTTGCTGCACAGTTAGAAGAAAAATTGACTCAACTGGAGACTAGGACAGGCAAAAAACTGGGAGATAGTGAGAGTCCCCTTTTGGTTTCTGTACGTTCAGGAGCTGCGGTTTCGATGCCGGGAATGATGGATACTATTTTGAATCTAGGATTAAATGACAAAACAGTTGAAGCCTTGGCAACTAAGACAGGTAATGCAAGATTTGCATATGATTCGTATCGTCGTTTTGTGCAGATGTATTCTGATGTGGTTTTGGCTGTGAAGAGAGAGTTATTGGAAGAAGAATTGGAAAAAATGAAAGAGGAGAAAAAAGTGAAATTAGATACGGATTTGAGTGCGGATGATTGGAAAAAGTTGATTGTGATTTTTAAAGAAATTGTAAAAAAAGAATCTGGACATGATTTCCCTGAGTCTCCATTGCAACAATTGAAGTTTGCGGTTGAGGCTGTTTTTAAATCTTGGAATAACGAGAGAGCAATTGCTTATCGTCGAATGAATAAAATCGCCGATTTGCGCGGTACAGCAGTTACTATTCAAGCAATGGTTTTTGGGAATATGGGAGAGGATAGTGGCACAGGTGTGGCATTTACACGTAATCCTTCAACAGGAGAAAAAGAATTTTATGGAGAATTTCTAATGAATGCTCAGGGCGAAGATGTGGTTGCGGGAATTCGTACACCAATGGATATTTGTGAATTGGAAAAAATTAATAAATCGGCATTTGATGAGCTGATCGCGGTAAAAGATAATTTAGAAAAACATTACAAAAACATGCAAGATATCGAGTTTACTATCGAACAAGGTAAACTCTTTCTGTTACAAACTAGAAATGGCAAACGCACAGCCCACGCTGCTATACGTACAGCGGTAGAAATGGTAAACGAAGGTCTACTGACAAAGGAAGAAGCACTATTACAAATCGATGCAAACTCTCTGAATCAACTACTGCATCCTTACATCAAAAAATCTGTAGAAAGACAAGTTATCGCCAAAGGACTACCAGCTTCTCCCGGAGCTGCCAGCGGCAAAATCGTGTTCTGCTCTGAAACAGCAGTGGACATGGCGGAACAGGGAGAAAAAGTGATCCTAGTACGCAAAGAAACAAGTCCTGAAGATATTAGTGGCATGCATGCGGCGCAGGGAGTTTTGACTGCTCGCGGTGGAATGACTTCACATGCTGCAGTTGTGGCTCGTGGAATGGGCAAATGTTGTGTGGCCGGATGTACTGACATCATGGTAAATGCTTCGGCAAAAAAACTACTGATTGGTGAAATGGTCATAAACGAAGGAGATATTGTTACTTTGGATGGATCGACCGGTGAAGTGATGATGGGAGAATTGGAAATGCAGGATCCTGAACTTTCAGAAGATTTCAAAACTGTGATGGAATGGGCAGACGAGGTGCGCACATTACAAATCAGGACAAATGCTGATAATCCGCATGATTGTGAGGTTGCTTTGGGATTTGGGGCTGAAGGAATTGGACTGTGCCGAACTGAACATATGTTTTTTGAAGAAGACAGAATTGATTTGGTGCGAAAAATGATTTTGGCCAAAAATAGTGAAGAAAGATCAAAACCTCTGGAAAAGCTTCTCGCTATTCAAAGAGGAGATTTTGAAGGCATCTTTAAAGTGATGGAAGGCAAAGCGCTCACCATCCGTTTGCTAGACCCACCCCTACACGAATTCCTACCGCATGAGAACGCGCAGATTGAAAAATTGGCACTAAGTATGGACATCAGTCGTGACGAGCTCTGTGGCATGATTTCTAAACTTGATGAAGTGAATCCAATGTTGGGACATAGAGGTTGTCGTCTGGGCATTACTTTCCCTGAAATTTATGAGATGCAAGTGAAGGCGATTATCGAGGCTGCTAACGCTGTGGCTTTTGATGGCATTGTCGAAATTGAAATTCCATTAGTGGGAATGGCTTCCGAATTGAAGTACCTGAGAAAGATTGTGGAAAAAGTGATTGAGGAATATGATGTAAAGTTTGAATATAAAATCGGAACAATGATCGAAGTGCCACGCGCCTGTATTACAGCGGATGAAATTGCGAAATATGCGGATTTCTTCTCATTTGGAACTAACGACCTGACACAGATGTGTTTCGGATTTTCTCGTGATGATATTGGCAAATTTTTGCCGGACTATTTGGACAAAGGAGTTTTGGAACTGGATCCAATGGGAAGCATCGATCAAAAAGGTGTGGGGCGTTTGATGGAATTCTGTGTTGAATTGGGACGCAAGACTAAGCCTGATCTTGAAATTGGAATCTGTGGTGAACAAGGTGGTGACCCGGAATCTGTGGAGTTCTGTCATAAGTTGGGACTGGACTATGTCAGTTGTAGTCCTTACCGAGTGCCGATTGCGAGATTGGCGGCGGCACAAGCAGCATTACGTAAATAATCAGTCGACTCCCAGTTCTCCCCAATTCAATTTAGTGCGGAGCATTCTGTAGTAGCGGTTTCTGGTGCGGGCGAAGTTTACGCTGCGTTTTGATCTTCTGAATGTTATGCGATCGCCGAATTGTAATTGAAAAGTATCTTGGCCGTCGATTGTCAGGCCGATGTGGGCAGTATCTTCGCGGCGTTGGGTCTTGATGATTACGGTGAGGTTTTTTTCGTGTGGAAGAACGATTGGGCGCATGGCGAGGGAGGCTGGACAGATTGGTGTGAGAGTGAGACCAGCGATGTAGGGGTGGACAATTGGCCCGCCGGCTGACAAAGAGTGGGCTGTGGAGCCGGTTGGTGTCGCGACAATGAGGCCATCTGCTTTTACTTTGACTAGTTTGCGATTGTCGACTTCGAGGTCCATTTTGATCAGGCGGGCAAAGGCTCCTTGATTTATGACTCCATCATTTAATGCCAAAAATGTGTCTAGTTTCTTACCTTGTCTATAGACAGTGACGCGTAGCATTGAGCGCTTGTCTACATGGTAATCTCCTTTAAAAATCTTTTCTAAGGTCTCGTACATGCGGTCAGGATGGCATTCTGTCAGAAATCCGAGATTGCCGAAGTTGACGCCGAGGATCAGTGTCTTTTTGCGGGAAAGTCTGCGTGCGGTTTTCAGTAATGTGCCGTCGCCTCCGAGTACGATTGAGAGGTCTGCTGTAGAAAGGATTTTTTCCTTTTTGTAACCTTCTGCTTTTGGAATCAGATCACAACAATTGTTATCGAGAAGAACCTCCTTCTTATGTTTTTTGAGAAATCTTACTAATTTCTGTAGCACTTTCTTGTGATTGACTATGCTGCGCTTGGAAATGATTCCTACTTTTTGGATTTTTTTAAGCATGTTTCGATTATTGCAGCTTTTATCTGTTTTGGGAATGCGAGCCTTGACAAATGCCCCTTTTCTGTCTAAGATTCGAGGCTATGGGCCTATCTCTAAAACAAATCGTAAGTCTTCCTGCGAAGGTGGCAGATGCTGCAGCTGAAACTGCAGTTGACTGGTGTGTGGTTGGATATAGAACTCTTGTTCAACAAAACATCGAACAGGCTTTGCAGGCAAATGGTTTTAAACAGCCTTTGATACAAACTAGGTCTAGAGTGGGATCCTTATTGGGTTCTCTGACTAGATTTACTAGCCGCAAAATAGAAATAACAAGGGAGCAAATAGATTTTCACACATCTCTAGAAGATGATCCCGAGTTGGAAGATTTTTTTGACCAAGCGACTCTAGATGGACTTAATGCTCAACTAGAAGAACTTTCGCAACTAGATGCAAAATTAAGATCCATATCCAAGCGCAATAGTGGTGCTGGTTTGGTATTTGAGCCAAGTTCTAATGAACTAAAAGTCAACCTGCCGCCTCATCAGGATCTATTAAGAATGCTCGGTAGAACTGATATACCTGAAACACCTCCTCCAGTTGGGAAATTCCCGGAAGATTTGACGGTCATAAACTTTTTTGACGCAGACTCGCAAAGACACTGTGAGGATGGAGAGGATACCGATAAGAGATATCGCTTAACTATAAAAGCTGCATTTGCTGAGCGTAGTGATATAGCAGCCAAAACAGCGAAAAGTTTTTTGATGGAGACAGATTTTGCTGATGAAATTAAAGATTTACTTTTAAAGACTGAGGCTGTGCTGGTAATTGGGAGTGATCGCATTGAGATTTTTGGAGCATATAAGGTCGATGAACGTTTTACGCGGATACAGCAATTGTTGGACTCATATATTAATCCTGTTTTAGCCAGTCTAGTAGCAGACTTTAATCAGAGTCTGGCACGCGACAAGGAGGTGAAACTTGCTGCTCAAATTGGGGTAGATACGGCAAAGGGTAATTTGAAAGGGGCGATCAATGTGGCAAGTTATGTTGGTGTTCCTTTTGCAGCTTTCAAGGCTGCAGAGCTGATTGCCAAAGAACATGACCTCGCCATGACTCCTGAACTAGTTGCCGCTGTAAACTCTGCGGCGCTGATCATGGCAGCATGGATCCCTTCATATGCTGAGGTTGCGGAAATTGCCGGAGGAATAGACCGGGAGCGACTTTTGAAAATGGTGCATTCCAGATCTGTAGGAATAGAAGAGGGTGATATGAGCTATTATGACGCACTGCGTGGCAGCCTGAGTCCTGAGGAAACTTTTCAGAGGGCACAGGTCCTTGGATGGATAATGGCCTCAATGCTAACAGCAACAACAGCATCAATGGGACTGTTGAGAGATCCCTGGATTTTTGGTTTAGTGATGAGCCTACAAGTTTCGGCAAATAACTGGATAGGAAATTTGGCGATGTATATGGAAAGTAGTTTTGGGCCTTTGTCTGAGGACGTTAAAAGAAAACACGGATTAATAGAAGGTGATTCTGGCGAAGCAGAGGAGATTGATACGGAAAGATATGCTGAAATACCGCGGATTGTACAGGAGCGTGTTGATACTGCACTTGCGACGATGGCAGATAAAAGTGATTTCAAGCAAAACGTGCAAGTTATGAGTAATGCTACAAGGTTGACGTTTAGGGCATTGTTTTCAAAGTCTAAACAAGAAAAGAAATCTCCAACAGAAAAGAAAGGACTTGGATACTACAAAGATATGACTGCTACAGCTTTCAAAGCACTGGGACTACCTTTTGCTGGTGATCACAATAATGAGAAAGCTTTTTTTGCTCGAGCTTTTCCAAAATGGAATGTAATAGTGCCGCTAGTGTTTTGGGCAATGTTTTCGGCGGTGGGAAATACTGATTTTGCCCCTGCTGAGGCGATAGATGCGCCTGTGAATAACATTAGAGACATTGTGAGTGCGACAGCGATGGGTGTGTTGTTGCAAGGTCTACTGACTGCTATTGGAGCGGCAGATACGGCTGGGGCGGCAGCAGCGGCGGCTGTTGAGGTTAAATATTGTGCGAGGAAAAAGGCAATTGAACGAATAACAGGAGAGCATGCTCATATTGTAGGCCAGGCCATTACTGGGGAAGGTGGTGAGGGCGCTCGGATGGAGGAAATCACAATTGATCCGGAATTCAATCATGTTCATGACCAGTTTATGGAGCAATTCGGCAAACAAATGACTGATGCCGGATACAAAACTCACTCACATGAGACTGTGCGAGATTCAGATCAATCAACAATTATTCACTACCGTTTCACAAAGGGCATGATCCCCGGATTGAAGAAAGAGTTTCTATTTGTTCTAATAAGAAAAGGAGATAGTGATAGTTTCCAAGTGTACATGCCTGGACAAGTACCGAACCCTCCAGATAGGGTGGCTAATCATAGTGCAGCTTTTGCCTTATCGACTGGTTAGGAGAGTTTTTAGTTTCTCTGCAGAACTTTTTGATAAGAAAAAAGCCCTTAGCTAAGATATTAGTAAGGGCTTTGCTTTATCGATTGTTTCTCTCAATCTGGCCACGGAATAGTTTCTGTAAAGCACTGGGGCCTTCTTGTCCTGCTGATCTAGCTGCATCACTAGCTTTTTTCTCTGTGAGGTCCTGCATATATCTTTCTGATGGGCCTCCACGACCTTTCCTTGCTTTGGGTGTGCCATCAAAATTCATGCCATGATTATTCAAAGTAGTGATTAATCTTTCAGCGGCTGTTATTTCATTGTCATCACTTAATTCTCCTCGTTGTTGTTTTACAACCAATTCGACAATTCTTTCTCTTATACCCTCCATATCATCAGTTAACTTAGTGAGTAATTCAGGTGCAGCCAGCAGATTACCGACCTTAGATCGAATAGCATCGCTAGTCTCTGCAGAAATGTCTGTGCCTAAATCAAGTACTCCTTGTTGTTGTAGATCCATAGTTAGTGCAACAAAATCATCCAACTGCATTTTGTTAAGAATGCCGCGAACGGATATACCAATGGTTCGTTCGTCTCTTTCTTGATCCGGATGATTACTTTCAGCAATGTTCATACTCATGATTCTTCGAGTTAATATTACCTGAACCATAGCATTAGAGAGGGGTTTTGTCAATCACACATAAGCTCTAGAACCTTCTTTGCTGAGCCCTTCCAAGAGAACTTTTTGGCTCTTTCTAGGCCTTTTGCAATTAGTTGAGCGCGCAGTTCTGGATTGGCGGAGATCTCTAGCATGGCTGATGTGAAATCTTCAACGCTTCCAGGTTTGCAAAGTAGGGCGCAGTCCCCCACAACTTCGGGCATCGATGATGAGGAAGAGGAAATCACGGGACAGCCGCTTTGCATTGCTTCTAGAGGCGGGATGCCGAAGCCTTCGTAGTGCGATGGAAAAACTAGAGCTGTGGCGAGGTTGTAGAGTTTTTGGAGGCTGGAATTGGAGAGGTAGCCGAGGATGTGTACTTTTTTGTTGAGGTAATTTTTGTTTATTTCTTCGTAAACTGGCTGGAATTTCCAGCCCTCTTTGCCGACGATTACGAGATGATATTCGGGGTGGTGGTGGGCGAAGTTGGAGAAAGCTTTGATGAGCGTTTCGTAATTTTTTCGAGGTTCGATAGTGCCGACAGCGAGGAAGAATTTTTCTGGAAGATTGGTCTGTTTGGTGAATTTTTCTAACGCTTCCTTCTTAATCGGCCGGTAATCAGGGTCAGCAGCACAAGGAACAACGCTAATCTTGTCTTCTGTACCTTGGAATCTTTGGAGGAGGTCATCTTTGGTGTTGTTAGAAACTGTGAGTACGTGATGGGATTTTTTTAGAGCTTTTTTGAGGAAAATTTTCTCTAGAATTGTGGCTTTTTTGTTGTGTTTGTTTGGGTAAAGAAAAGCTACGAGGTCGTGGACAGTGATAATTGATTTGATGCTTTTGTGTAATAGAGATGGGATAATATAGCTGGAAGGAGCGAAAAAATAATCTACATTTTCCTTTTTGGCGTCGCGTGCGACAGCGTAGTGCCAGAGTATTCCGGGAGATTTGAATCCTTTGATCTGGGCATTTGGGAATTGGCCAAAACCAGGTACAGGATCTTTGCTATAAAGGATGTATTCATTTTTTTGATCCAACTTTAGGAGGTTTTGTACAATATGAAATGTGTACCAGCCTTTTCCGGCTTTTTCCCCAGCTGCTGAGCGAATGTCGATTGCTATTTTCATGATGTTTAGTCTAATCGAGAGCAGTGTCATTAGCAATTCTTAAGAGCCTGTTGAGATTTTGAAGAAATGCGCTATTCTAGCTTCAAGATAAATTAAACCACTCTTGGCCATGCTCAACTCATTCAAAGCTAAATTCAAGAAACTATCACTGATGCGTAAAATCGTTTTGATCGGCGGTACTTTCACCTTTATTTCAGCATTTTTACCTTGGTACAAAGACATTGATCGTTTCAATACGGGCGATACTTTTCTCGGAATTACCGGACCACTATATTTGGCAGGATTGATCTTGGTAGTGGCTGCGGCTATGAGTGCCGGCTATATTTATATGGATCTTTTTGAAAAGAAAACTCCTCGTTTGCCAGTTGAGGAAAAACACTTTCACATTGCTTCCGCTTCAGCTGCATTGCTGATGTTGGTACTGGCGAGTTCTGTTTATTTTCATCCAAGATTTGGAATTAATTTGAGCGACAAAACAATGGGAATTGGCATGATGATGGGATTCACTTCTAGTGGAGTTGTGCTTTTGGGAGCGCTTTTTGCTAATAAAGAAACTAGGAATGTCAGCCTGGAAACAGATAGTTATTTGGAAGAAGTTGTCGAAGAAGAACGTGCGCATGTAGCAGTAGAACCTGTTCGTGAAGAAATAATAATTGAACCTGTAGCAGAAAGTGTTCGTGAAGAAGTTCCGGTTTCAACCATTGCGGAGGACGGTGCAGTGATCCAAAGACCAATGACTGTTGGGGATGCTAGGAGCAATGCAGAAGAAGAAAAAAAGGCTATGGACAGGACTTCAGATGCTTATTCTGGTGGTAAAAATTCAGGTTTTAGTGTAGACAATCCCTGGGGAGGAAAACAATCCGATAATAATGGAATAGATGGCAGAAGACTCTAACAAAGAGGAAGAAGAAGTGAAGGAGGAAGTTGTGGAGGCCGCAAAGGCTGAAGCTATTGTAAATCCTGATGCAGAGATCAAAATACCCGAAGCAAAACCGAAATTGGATCCGGATGAAATAATCTTTTTTGATAAGGATTATGGCAAAGTGCTAAAAAAAGATGAAGTGGATCGCGTGGGCAATAAGTATGTCTATATGAACAAAAAGACGCGTTCAAAAAATGTAGCTTTTGGTACTCGTAAAAGTATTTATAGTTTTTATCATATCGATGAAGAAGATGAGTTAGGTCTGAAAGAAGAGAAGCCAAAAAAAGAACGAAGAGGAAGGGATAGAAAGAAATAGATCGCGGGGACATAGTTTGAGAGTTATGTCTTTTTGAAGTGCTAAATATTTTAAGAAAATTTTAAGTTTCATTGCTAGAGTCCCTTCTGTAAGGCCTCATGAGCTCCACACAAAAAAGTATTGACGGTGAGTATATGCTCACCTATACTGCGAATAGATTTTTACTAACTTAACCTCATTCGTTATGGCAGGAAAAGAAGACAAAGCAAAAGCCATTAAACTGGCGATGGAACAGATCGAAAAAAACTTCGGCAAAGGTTCTATTATGAGACTTGGAGACGAGACTCGAACACCTATTGAAACAATTCCAACCGGTTCTATCTCATTGGATATCGCTCTTGGTGGTGGCATCCCCCGTGGTCGTATTGTAGAAGTTTATGGACCGGAAAGTTCTGGCAAAACAACTCTTACTCTGCACATTCTGGCAGAAGCTCAGAAGCTGGGAGGTACAGTAGCGTTTATAGATGCAGAACATGCACTAGATCCTGAATATGCTCACAAAATCGGTGTAGATACAGAAAACCTACTACTGTCACAACCTGACAGTGGTGAACAAGCGTTGGAGATTGTCGAAACTCTAGTAAGAAGTGGCGGAGTAGACTTAATCGTTATAGATTCAGTTGCAGCTCTGACACCACGTGCGGAAATCGATGGAGATATGGGAGATTCTCATATGGGATTGCAGGCTAGACTGATGAGTCAGGCACTAAGAAAATTAACTGCAATCGTCTCAAAATCCGGGACTACTGTGATCTTTATTAATCAGTTGAGAATGAAAATTGGTATCGTATTTGGTAACCCAGAGACTACGACTGGGGGCCGCGCCCTAAAGTTTTATTCTTCAGTAAGAATGGATATTCGCGCGGCAGGTAAAATTGAGGATACTAGCTCAATTGACAAGACTTATGTGGGGAATAGGGTGAAGGTGAAGATTGTGAAGAACAAGGTTGCTCCACCATTCAAAATTGCGGAATTTGATATCATGTACAACAAAGGTATTTCAGTTGAGGGCGATATCCTAGACCTCTCTGCCAAATATAATGTCACTCGCAAGGCTGGGGCATTCTATAGTTATGGTGACACCAAGCTTGGACAGGGAAGAGAGAACTCTAAGAATTTCTTAAGAGAAAATCCGAAAATACTAAGTGCCATTGAAAAAGATGTAAAGACAATGGTATTTGGAAACGCTAAAGAACAAGAAAAACTAGTGAGTGGAAAAGAAAAAACTCCTGAAAAAGTATGAACGAATCCTATCAAAAATTGATTCAATACGCTCTCGGTATATTAGCAAAAAAGCGATATACCGAGAGTGAGATGATGAAGAAGTTGGAGGCCTGTAGAGATAAAAATAGTTTAGATGATGAGGTGGGTAGAGTGATGGCGAGGTTGCGGGATCTTAATTATTTAAATGATTT
>JAESSS010000081.1 GCA_016763975.1 Candidatus Altimarinota bacterium | reverse complement strand
TAATGGAGTTACCCCTTCCAACACTGATCAGGGTTATGTTTTGCGTCGTTTAATTAGACGCGCGATTGTTCATGGTCGTAAGTTGGGAATTGAAGGAGATTTTGTAAGGAAAATTTCAGGAATTTATGTGAAAAATTATGGGGAATATTATACTGAGTTGCTTGAGAATCAGGAGAAGATTTTTGAGGAAATGATGAAAGAGGAGACACAGTTTAATAAAACTATTGTGAAAGGAGAGTCGGTTTTGAGGAAACAAATTGTTGAAATGAAGGTGGTTCCTGACGATCTCTGCTTTGAAATGTTTACGACTTATGGTTATCCGGTAGAAATGACAATTGAAGAATTGGAACACTCAGGTTTGGTCGAAGGTGCTGATCAAAAAGCTGCTTTGATGGAGGGCTTCGAGAAACGCTTCAAAGCACATCAAGAACTTTCTCGTGCCGGAGCGGAGAAGAAGTTTGCTGGGGGGCTGGCCGATCATAGCGAGGAAACCACTCGACTGCACACAGCCACTCACCTATTACATCAAGCTTTAAAAACTGTGTTGGGTGATCATGTAACACAAAGAGGATCGAATATTACGGTTGATCGTTTGCGTTTTGATTTTAATCATCCTGAAAAGATGACTCCGGAGCAAAAGGAGGAGGTTGAGAAGATTGTGAATGAACAAATTAAACGTGCTTTGCCGATTTCTTGTGAAGAAATGAGTGTGGATGAGGCCAAGGCCAAAGGTGCTATTGGTTTGTTTGAATCCAAATACGGAGACACGGTGAAAGTCTATATGATGGGTGATTTTTCAATGGAAATTTGCGGAGGGCCGCACGTTGAGAACACTTCTGAACTTGGGAGTTTCAGAATTAAGAAAGAAGAGTCTTCTTCTAGTGGTGTGAGGAGAATTAAGGCGACTGTCACTGGGGCTTAGCAGACTTAAGTTACTCCCGGGAGTAACTTGAAGTGCCAATTTGGCACCTCAAGTTTTTTAGAAAAATTTTAACTTTATTTGTTAGGGTGATAGTCACTTTAACTTTTAATTATGGATGTTCAAATTGTTGTGGAGTCAGTTATTGAGGAGAAAATCATGATGTTGAGAGGGCGTAAGGTTATGCTGGATAGGGATTTGGCGAAATTATATGGGGTTGAAACCAAAGTATTAAACCGTGCGGTAAAGAGGAACTTGGCAAGGTTTCCCTCTGATTTCATGTTTCAAATGTCGAGAGATGAGTTTGAAATTTGGAAGTGCCAAATTGGCACTTCCAATTCTTCTTTCACAATGGGCGTTAGAAAAAGACCCTATGCCTTCACCGAACAGGGAATTGCCATGCTTTCTAGTGTTTTGCGCAGTCAACGTGCGGTGCAAGTAAATATTGCGATTATGAGGACTTTTGTGCGTTTAAGAGAGATGTTGAGCGGTAATAAAAATCTGACTAAAAAGCTTGAAGAGATGGAAAGTCGTTATGATAAACAATTTCGAGTTATTTTTGATGCGATTCGGGAAATGACGTCTGATGATGGGCCGCAGATTGGTTTTAAAACCTAAACCAATTCACCTTCGAGGATCCAGTTTTTGGAGTTTTGGATTTTGACAGGCACTATTTTGCCGAGGAGTTTGCGGCCGGATTTGAATTGTATAGTTTTGAAGTTTTCGCTGCGACCGAGACAGGTGCCAGCGGCATTTTGGGATTCTACGAGCACGTTTACCGTTCGGCCATGAAAGCGTTCGAGGGCTTCTGTGGCTTGAGCGATCAAGATGTCGTTGAGATGGTGCCAACGCGATTTCTTTGTGGTTTCTGTGATGTCGTCCTTCATGAAGCGGTTTGCGGTTGTGCCACGTCGGTCGGAATAACGGGCGAGGTAAGCGTGTTCGAAACGCATTTCTTTAAAGAAGTCACAGGTGTTTTGGAATTCTTCTTCAGATTCACCACAAAATCCAACAATGATGTCGGTGGAGACTGAAATATCTGGAATTTTTTCTCTTAATTTTTTCATAGTTTCGCGGAATTCTTCAACAGTGTAAGTGCGGTTCATACGTTTGAGAGTTTCGTTGTCGCCTGCTTGCACGGGAAGGTGGAGGTATGGCATTTGGCTTGGGAGATCGCCCATAGCCTCGATCAATTGATCTGACATGTCCATTGGGTGGGGCGAGGTGAAACGTACTCTGATCAAACCGGGGATTTTGTCCATTTCTTCGAGGAGATGTACAAAAGGTTCTTTTTTGATGTGGGCAAATGTTCCGTGTTCTTTGTCATAACTACCGAGACCGTATGAATTTACAGTTTGGCCGATTAAAGTGATTTCTTTGCAGCCATTTTCTGCGAGAGCTGTAACTTCGCTGACGATGTCTTCGATTTTACGGCTTTTTTCACGTCCACGAGAATATGGCACGATGCAGTAAGTACAAAATTTGTCGCAACCATTTGAAATAGCGACGAAGGCTTGGGATTTTGATTCGTGTGAATCGTGGTTGGCTGGAATGTGAAAATAATCTTCTAATGATTCTTCTTTTATTTCAGGAATGTTTAGTTCTGGGTGAATTTTACGGGCAAGTTTGGCTAATTGTGGAAGTTCATCAGTTTTGAGAGCTACATCCAAATCACGCATTGTCTGGAAAAGGCGGTCTCTTTTCACAGAATATCTAGAAGAAGATGTGCGCACCATACATCCAGCTACAACTACTAAAAGATTGGGGTTTTTGGCCCTTAAATCAGGAATTTTCATCAAATGTCCATAAACCTTGTCCTCCGCTTTTTGTTTGATTGAACAAGTATTAAAAAGAATAAGGTCAGCATCCCCCATTCCTTCAGCCTTGGTGAAATCCAAAGCTTCTAGGTAGGTGGCCATGCGTTCTGAGTCAGAATAGTTCATCTGACAACCGAATGTTCTAATGTGGTAACTTGGCATATCTTAGCTAAAAAGGGCCAGGCAATGATATGGGATGGGAGGTTTGGTGGCAAGGTGGAATTACCAGAGATTGTCTTCTGTGAGATTTTTGGTGGCGAGGATGTAGCCTTGAGATTTTTCTTTGGCTACTATGGTTTTTTCTACTTTTGTGATCCTCATTTCTGGAGCATTTGGTTGGGAAGCTTTGAGTTTTGCTTTAGTCTTTTCCAAGGCAGCAACTTTTTCAGGACCTTCCTGTGGGAAAACTGCATAATCAACAGCGGCAATATCGTCGACAGTTACAGGAGCAAAGACGTGTGCCTCAACGTAGAAAGTATGGATGTGAGTGTAGCCGTGCCTCCTTGTATAGACCTCCATTAGAGCTTTGGATAAATTTGCACCCTGTCTGTCTAGTTTTCGTGAGTCGAAGTCATTCCACTTTCTCAATACCCAGTTTGGCATAACTTCCTTAACTACCTTATGCCTTGTCATCGAATCTCCTTCAAAAAATATTACTCTATCGTCGACATTTTCTGGTTTCAGTTCGATAACTCCATGTCCGTAAAATGGTGCGGCACCGGTGTGCTCATCGAATCCGTTTTCACTTGAGAGCGCTCCAACGATAAATTTACCTGAATCGTGACCGAGGGCTGCGTCTTGAAGTGCGCGGGTTTCGCTGTATGTTGGGTTTTTTCCGGATGTGTCGTCACGACGTGGGTCGTTCAGGTGTTCGTAGTTTTTAAATTCACCGTCTTTAAATACTCCTTCGAGTGACGCACTATGCAGATTTATTGTGATGCGAGAAGTGCTTTCTACTTTTTCATGTTCAGCTTTCAGCTGAGCAACAAGTTCTTTGGGATCGGCACCATTTTCGATAATTTCCTCAACCAAGAAATTCTCCATAGACTGATTTATGTTGGCAGCGAATTGTTCACGGCCTTCCTTATTTGCGATTGCGTCCATTTTTGACAGTTCTGTTTTGGCGCTCTCATATCCTTTCACACGGGCAGTGAATTCTTTTGGAGTTAATTTTTGCCTACGCAGTACATGTCCCTCATAAAGGTTTTTGTAGTATCCTTCTGGATAGCTTCGGTCACCTCTTTCCTCCCTATCAGCCTTGAATTCTTCATAACTTTTGGCTTTTTCTGAGCCGAATCTATGAATTACGTACTTTTGGTACATTCCGGTTATTTCTGCTTCCTGGGCTGTACCTTTTATTTTTGGATAAACTTCTTTGTGGAATGTTTTTAGAGCCTTAATATTGCGTGTTAGATCTTCTATAGATGGTCGTGCTATATTCAATAAATCGTTCATGGTTTTTCGGGTGCCTGATTCTCCTGATTTTAGTTGTAGTAATAGTTCTTTAAATTTTGTAAGACTTTCCACAAGTGCTTTTAAGCTTGGGGCCAATTCGGGATGTTGAGCGATTAATTCACTGTTGGCATCAATAATCCCAGTGGCTTCGGCCACAATTGCCGCTTTATTTTGAATATCAGAAAGTTGTTCTAGCCTATTGTCTAGATTCCATCCGCCTATATGCCCAAACTCTGCGAAAACTGTTTCGTGCTCACTTGGGTTTGCTAACACTAGGTCGATCTCTTTTCCTAGATGCCCAATACTGAAGGAAGATTTATCCCGGAGAGAGCTGAGGCTGAGTTCTCCCAATTCTCTTGATTCAAGTTTGTCGATTCTTTGTTCATAGTGCGCTCTTATATCAGGGGAGCCCATTTGCGCTGTACTTGTGCGTAAATCTGTAAAATCTTGCTGCAAAGCAACTAAAGGAGCCATCTGGACTTTTACTATCTTTAACCTTATTTCTCTGGTTCGAGACCCTTTGAGTACACGAGGTTTTTGCAGATCTGTAATAGTTCTAGCAATTCTTGCGTCGATGGCCGCTTCAAATTTGGCTCGGTATGCCGGTAAAAGGTCTGCTCCCTCGGCTCTTTGAGCGTTGAGGGCGGCGATTCGAGCTGTTAATTTTGGTTTTATCTCTGTGTCAAAATCTACATAGGATGCGTGTTCTGCAAAGGCGGTTCGGACTTCGCTAAATTCACTTTTTTTTTTGACTTCCATCGCCACTTTGTATTCACTCATCTCCCCTTGTTGGAGCTTGCCTGCATTGTCGAAGAAGAGCATTTGGTGGCTTTGTTTGCCGATTATTTGGCCTGATTTTTCTGGGTGTCCGGATGGATTTGCTGCGTTGTAGGCGTCCAGGTTTGTGCTCAATTCTTGGAAGGCTTCAAAGCCTGGTCCGAATGAGGATTCTGATGCTTTTTGGGCGGCACTGCCATCGTAACTAGCGATTGCGCCGAGTAGCAGCGGGGTTGATTTGGATTTGTATTCGGTTTCTAATTTTTCTTTGAACTTGTCGAGGCCATCTTTGTCTGTGACACTTTCTGCGTATTCTGGAGCATCTCGGTGATTAGCAGCGGGATCCAAGCTTTTCAGCATAGCGATATAGGTGAGGATATTGAGGTGTTGCTCCAAAAGGTCTGTTCGCTCTACTTCAGTTACTGGCTTCTCTGTTTTATCATGTACTTCAAATTTTGTTATGGTCTCTGCAGCAGCGGGGTTCTCATACCAGACTTTTACAACTAACATTCGATCGTTTAAGAGGATAGATCTATGTTGCCATGTCATAATTTCCCAACCAGGGGTATTGAAAACGGTGTGTTCTAAGGAAGAAGCATAATAAACCGTATCCTCATCCCTAGCTGTGCTCTTTGTCCGAGCAAACTCCTCTTTGTACATTCGATCCTCCATAATTTCCTTGGCGAGTTCCAGTTTCATTTCTGTAGAAATTGGTAAAGGTGCCTCGAGGGCGACACCTATCCTCGTAGTTAAAAGGGACATAGTACTCAGTTCCCCTTCGTTCATACTTGCGACTAGGCTGTCTAATTCTTGTTGATCTTCAATGGTTGTGGCGGTGAGTTCTTGTAATCTTTCGAGCATGTCGTGAACTGTTTCTGCTGTTTGGATTTTTTGATAAAGATCTTTAGGTTTGTAACCAAGTTTTTGTAGACGTTTTAGCTCAAAAGTGAGAGCGTTGAAAGACTGACGTAAATTAGCTCGGTTAGAATGATTTTTAAATTTCATGTCTTTTATATCTTGCCCGAGTAGTGGAGTCTCCTTAAATTGAAATCGGCCACCCTTTAAATAAGCGATGGTTTCATCTTTTAAATATTTCTTACTGTAAGCCAACGCTCTCAGGTCTACCACTGCACGTAATCTTTTCTCTTCGCTGAGGTTTGGGTGAAATTCTACAAGTCCCTTGGATTCCAGTAGTTTAGCTTTTTCTGCGTCAGTTTTGTCGCTGTTAATTATACCTTTTAATTCCTCAGCTCTTGCGGGAATTCCTGTGTAAAGATCGTAGTTGAAATAACTAGCAAACCTGCGGTGTTGTACTTCGTGAGTAATGGTTCCAACCTGGTCAGTACCGCTCGCTCTTACGTAAACAACCTTATTATCGAGCTGTGAATTGGGATATTTTCTGGTTGAGAAAAACCCGCCAGACTTCCTGCCTCTTTCTCTTTCTTTTTCTCTTTCTTTTGCGCTTTCTTTTGCGCTTTCACTTTTGTTAACGATATTATCTCCTCCTGCCCAAGCCACCATATAGTCGCTGTCGTTGAGTATGATGGTGATTGTATCTGCATGGTCTACGCTTATTTGCACACCGTCTGGATTGATTGATCCGATATTCAAGTCATTTAGCACTTTGACTTTGGCTTCTCGGACTTTTGCCGGATCAGGGTTTTCGAGCTGGTCCTTGATCTCTTGGATCACCTTGCTCTCTTCAACAAATCTAGTGGCGGCGATCAACATCATTTCTTGCTGCTTGAGACTTGGTTCAAGTCCTTGTGCTTTGGCAAAAAAGACTAGTTTGTCGTTCAACTCTTTGGCTGTAATTTTTGGGTTATGGTCGACGAGGCTTTCCGCTGCTGAGACGATGTGACTCATTAGGTCTATGTGGGCTCGGCGGAGTAGTTTGAATTTTTCTCGGCGGTATTCGCGTCTACCGAGCTCTCCTGATTCTAGTCGGCTTTTGAGCTCGTCGTTTGCCGCTTGG
>JAESSS010000080.1 GCA_016763975.1 Candidatus Altimarinota bacterium | reverse complement strand
CCGCATCCAAAATCATCACAAGCGAAACCTCCGGCAAATCCAAACCTTCTCTCAATAGGTTAATCCCCACCAAAACATCAAATTTGCCCAAACGCAAATCTCTCAAAATTTCGATCCTTTCAATAGTATCAATATCAGAATGCAAATAACGCACACGCACATCTGCATCCGACAAAAAGTCCGTCAATTCTTCAGAATTCCTCTTAGTCAAAGTTGTAATCAAAACCCTCTCCCCTGCCGCAACCCTCAAATGAATCTGCTTTACCAAATCCTCAATCTGCCCCTCAGTAGGTTTCACTTCAATCGGCGGATCAATCAAACCTGTCGGTCTAACCACCAACTCAATAATGTCCTTTTTATCAGTATTCGCAAACTCATATTTACCAGGAGTAGCCGATACAAAAACAGTATTCTTCATATAATCTTCAAATTCCTCAAACTGCAGAGGCCTATTATCATAAGCTGAAGGCAGACGGAATCCATGTTCAATCAAAGTTCTTTTACGAGACAAGTTACCATTGTGCATACCTCCAATTTGCGGAACCGTAATGTGAGATTCATCGATAAATAACAAAAAGTCATCCGGCAAATAATCCATCAAAGTCATCGGCCTCGCCCCCGCAGGTTTATTACCCAAATATCTAGTATAATTCTCAATCCCACTACAATATCCAGTTTCCAAAAGAATCTCGATATCATATTCCGTACGAGTCCTCAATCTCTCAGCCTCCAAATTCCTCCCCATTTCCTTTAATGCCGCAGTCCTCAATTCCAGTTCTTCTCTAATTCCCGCTACCGCACCATTAACTTTTTCTTCAGTCGAAACATTATGTTTAGCTGGGAAAATTTTCACAGAATTTAATTCACTAATCATTTCACCGGTAAAAGAATCCACTTCAGAAATCGCCTCTACTTCATCACCAAAAAATTCAATTCTAAAAACCGTATCACGATCCGGCGGAAAGACTTCCACCACATCTCCAAGCACATGAAACATCGAATTCTTGAACTCAATACTAGATCTCACATATTGAATATCAGTCAATTTTCTCAAAAACTTATCCCTCACAATCACATCTCCCACCTCCACATCAATCACCAATGCCTCATAATCCTTTACTGAACCCAATCCATAAATACAAGAAACTGAAGCCACAATCAGTACATCCTTTCGTGACAACAAATTCGCTGTCGCTGCATGACGAAACTTATCAATCTCTTCATTAATCGACGCATCTTTTTCAATATAAGTATCGGTCGAAGGTTTATATGCCTCCGGTTGATAATAATCATAATAAGAAACGAAATAACTAACCGCATTATCCGGGAAAAATTCCTGAAACTCGCTACAAAGTTGTGCAGCCAAAGTCTTATTGTGCGCTAATACAAGAGCAGGACGCTGCATCTCCTCAATCACCTTGGCCATAGTAAAAGTCTTACCAGAACCAGTCACACCGAGCAGTGTCTGCAACTTCTTCTTATCCTTAAGTCCCTTAACAAGAGCCTTAATCGCTTGAGGCTGATCTCCTTTGGGAGTCATTTCTGATTTCAATACAAACTTTTTCATGAAGGCTATCCTAACACGTAATTTGGCGCTAATAAAGGGGAATCCATGCTATAATCCACTAAAATTAAAGCAAACTCATGGAAATCCTCCAAAAAGCGATAAAAATCGCCGAAAAAGCTGGAAAACTTATACTAAAAGAATCCCAGGAAACTATTCACATAAGCGAAAAAGGTACAAATGACTTCGTCACAAACGTCGACCAAGCTTCTGAAGAACTAATCATCGCTGAGATCCACAAACACTTCCCCGACCACGCCATTCTAGCAGAAGAAAGCGCAAGCACCCTTACCGACACCGACGCAGAATACATCTGGATCATCGACCCAATCGACGGAACATTAAATTTTACTCATGCAATCCCCTACTACTCAGTCTCAATCGCCGTACTCAAAATCCAATCCTCCAAACATTCAAAAAACTACGATTATCTCAGTGGCGAACTCATCGCCGGTGTTGTACACGCCCCAGCCCTCGGAGAAACATTCTATGCCGCCAAAGGCAAAGGTGCATATTTCAACGGCCAAAAAATCCAAGTATCCAAAGCCAAAACACTAAAGAAATCAATCACCGCCACTGGCTTCCCTTCCACAAACAAAGAAATGAACCTCCCCTATTACTCAAAAATGCTAGAAAAAACCCAAGGAATACGTCGCTTCGAATCAGCAGCCCTCGACCTCTGCTACATCGCCTGCGGCCGCCTCGACATATTCTGGGAATTCAGCCTCAGCCCTTGGGATATCGCAGCTGGCAGCCTCATAGTAGAAGAAGCAGGCGGCTCAGTTTCAGATACAAACGGAAACATGTTAGATTTATTTGGTAAAGACATCCTCGCCACCAACGGCAAAGTCCACAAAGCAACAATCGCAAGTTTCAAAAATTTATAAGTATGCGCCTTCATCGTTCACTAGTAAAAGCCATTCGCAAAATCGACCCATCAAAGGTCGCTGACCAAGGAGAAAACTATCTCGAAGGTCTACGCCTTTATAAAAATGACATAGACGGCATCCGCGGCGTCGCCACCGCCAAACGCATCAAACCTCTCATCAAAAAAATCGACCAACTCGAACGCGAAATCCTTCGCCAAGAACAAAAACTCGAAGACACTATCACCAAACGCAAAATCGCCGCTTCAAAACTACGCGACGAAATGGACTACAGCCTCTCCCTCCTCTCCGAATATTTGGAGAAAGACGAATTGGCAGATTTTCAATAAACCTGATCCTCTCCAAAGTGATAACTCTTCTTTTCAGGATTATCAAAACCAAGTCCAATTTCATAAGTATACACATCTCCAATCGGATCATAGCCTCCACAACGAGCCAAAACCATCTCATAAGGTCTTAAACTCTTCCTCAAATCCATGCTAGGAGCATTGTAAATATTCATATGTCCACTAATCATTCCAGACTCAAGACAAGAATAAAATCGTGTTTTAGAAGCATTAAATCCGTATCGATTACCATCAATTTTCAACGACTTACCCGAACTCAAATGTACGATCCTAGTTCCTGACCATTCCCAACCACTGTGCCCCATAAACAAATATTCCCCGTCATCAGAAAAACTAAGTTTATTTACTGTGCCTATTTTCAAACCTCTTTCCCACACTTCATAATCAAATTCATCAATAAAATTACCATCCACATAAACCTTTTGTTTATCTCCATCGTCTTTTACAACAGCCTTCTTACTCCCCCAATTTGCCTCAAGCACAGATTCTTCAGTCGCAACCGCATAAGCTGAAACAGTATCTAATTTGCCATCAAGCAATCTCATCACAGTCCTATATTCACTTTTATCTCCATTGTTATCAGTCAAAAAGACTGAAAACCGTTTATTACCATTATCCAAATCATGCATCGCTTTGACCTCAGCCTTACTGATATTTTTGTACCATCCTTCAAAAGTCGCAAAACTAGGATCAGGATCATATTTCATCGCATAAGCATCCTCCAACTCACCATCTTCTAAATTTTCATAATATTCTAAAATGAAAGCCTCAACATCAGACTCTTCCACTTCATCAGGCTCCAACGCTACTTCAACTTCTTCAGCTTCTTCCTCCTCACTAATCTCTTCTTCCTCTTCCTCAGCCACTTCAACTACACCCGACTGCAAATAAAAATAAGTCAGCCCAAAAACCAAAACCGCAGTCAAAACAACCGCAACCAAAATTTTCATAAAACTCCCACCACCTTCAGGCGAACTTTGTATTTGATTATCATCCATAACAAAAGATTAATTTTACAAAAATTATAACATAAACATTAACAAACCAATTCACCATCAAATAACACCAGGAATTATATCTCCAACCCTTTCTCTAACAGATTTTCCGCTTCCAAGAGGAGAGCTAGATTCAAGCCTCCCCGCCCTATAACCATCATAAGTGGTACTGATAGTATCATCCAATCTCGCCATTCTCACACCAGGTAAGGCATCGGAAGGATCACTTAATATAGGAGAGATTTTTGATCCTGAAACATAAGTCACCTTGTCACCAACTCTGACAGGCAAAATGAAACTAAGGGCTTTTTCCATATTAAAACTTAGTAGATATACCGATTACACTTAACATCAGCAACAATTCTTTGTCAAATTATCACACCACAGATACTGAAGGAATAGATTTGCTTGAGACAAGAGCAATTAGAAATAAGCGTACCCGTAAGTACGCGTTTGAAAATTACTCGCAGACGAAAGTAAAGATGCCCTTCAATATTTGTGGTGCACTCGACAGGATTCGAACCTGTGACCCCTGGCTCCGCAAGCCAGAGCTCTATCCAACTGAGCTACGAGTGCATATTTTCCATATATTGAAAATGCCCAAAGATACTAATAAAAAGCGCTTAGACATGCAACAGCAAAGCTCTAGCCCCTCAAACTCTTCAAGGCCGCAACTCTATCCTCAGCCCCAAAAACATAAGAAGCCGAAACCAGAACATTGGCTCCTGCATCAATACAAGCTTTGGCATTTTCGCCTTTGACCCCTCCATCAATACAAATATCTCCTTCATACCCCAAATCCCTCAACTCTCCACATTTCGGCAACATATCAGCCATGAAACTTTGACCGGAAAATCCTGGCTCCACAGTCATAATCAAAACAATATCCACAATATCCAAAATATCTTTGATCGCGTCCACTCCAGTCCCTGGTTTAATCGAAACTCCCGCTCCGGCCCCAAGCTCCCTAATCTTCTCCAAAACCGCTCTCAACCCATCCCCACAAGCCTCCTGATGCACAATCAAACGCGCTCCCGCCCCACTCGCCTTCACGAAATCCTCAAGATATTTTTCCGGTTCAGAAATCATCAAATGCACATCCTGTGGCAAATCACTTTTAATCCATTTAGTAACCGGCGCACCAAAAGAAATGTTCGGCACAAAATGCCCATCCATCACATCCACATGAATAATATCACTATAAGGCTCAACACTTTTGATCTCCTCAGAGAGTTTCCCAAAATCAGCCGACAAAATAGAAGGTGCAATCTTTATTTTCATTTTACATCTCTTAACGCTTCTACTTTATCAACACGTCTCTGATGCCTTTCTTCTCCTGAAAATTCTGTTTCCACAAATTTACCCAAAATTTCTTTCATTTTAGCCACATCCAACATTCTTGCTCCCATCGCCAAAACATTCGCATCATTATGTTCACGAGCTTTCACCGCCATCGACTCATCTGTCGCATCTACAGCACGAATTCCTTTCAATTTATTTGCCGCCATCGCCATACCAATTCCTGTACCACAAAGCAAAACACCAAAAGCACCTTCAACCTCCAAAACTTTTTCCGAAACTTCACGAGCAATATCTGGATAATCACAACCATCAGCATTAAAACATCCCAAATCAACAACATTAAAACCCTTTTCCTCTAACCATTTATGCAAAATTGCCTTTTCATCAAAACCTGCATGATCACTGCCTATAAAAAGCTTCTGTTTTTCTTTATCGAACATAAATTTATTTATTTATTT
>JAESSS010000079.1 GCA_016763975.1 Candidatus Altimarinota bacterium | reverse complement strand
TCAAAACCTCCGGAACTTCCAATCCTTCCAAATTACTGACATCATCCAAATTTAAAACCAATCCACAATCACGCGCATAAGCGAGTTCATCCGCAGGCGTATAATTCGCCGTGTACATGCCAGATCCTCCCAGTTTTTTGCATAACCAAGCCTCTGTACGACTCGAACAATCCAAGCCAAATTCTTCTTCCATAATAATTTTTACCACCGTCGGATTATTATTCGCTTTCACTGCATACAAAGCTTCGAAATCAGGAAAACATTTGCGAAAAGCATCTCGAAACCGCCGACAATTATCTCTAATTCGCGCTTCGCTATATAGAAAAAACGGCGTTTCAAAACGCTCCACTGCATCCGCAATTTCTTCCGGATAATATATTACTTCTTTATTCATAAATTATAATTTTTAATCATTTCGTCTAATTTCCCACATGCCTCACTAGAAGGCGCACACATCGGCAGGCGATATTCCAAATCACATAAGCCCATTTTGCTAGCACAATATTTAATCGGAATCGGATTAGTCTCCATAAAAATCTCATCAAACATCCTCGCCAGCTCAGAATTAATCTTGCCCGCTTCCTCCATATTTCCCTCCAAAGCAAATTTCACCATTTCACTGACCTTGCCCGGCACAATATTAGAAGCCACAGAAACCACACCATCTCCCCCATTTCCAATTAGTTCCAAAGTCAGCCCATCATCTCCGCTCATCACTATGAAATCCTCACGAGGCCGTCCAGCAATCACTTCTTTCATCTGCTCCATATTGCCACTCGCTTCTTTCACACCAATTATATTTGAACATTCCCTAGCCAACTTCAAAAGTGTTTCAGTCTCCAAATTCACTCCAGTCCTTCCCATAATATTATAAAGAAGAATCGGTTTGTCCACCGCATCCGCAACAGCCTTAAAGTGCTGATACAAGCCCTCTTGCGTTGGTTTGTTGTAATAAGGATTCACCACCATCAACACATCCGCATCTTCACATTCCACGGCATTCGCCACAGATTTGGAAGTACAATTCGTGCCACATCCCACCATGATCAAACATCGGCCATCCACCATCTCACGAACACGAGCCAAAAGTTCTCCATTTTCTTCCCCATCCAAACAAGGACTTTCGCCCGTCGTACCCGCCAACAAAATCCCAGTCACTCCACCTTCAATCTGCATTTCCACCAACCGCCCCACTGCATCAAAATCAATCATTCCACCACGAAACGGGGTGATCAGCGCCGTCCATGTTCCTGAATATTTTCTCATAGTACTTTATCTTTATGTAAAAGGATAAGAATTATAGTTCCCAAAACCCCCAAAGTCACGGCCGAAATCATAAAGGCCTGTGGGATTGTATAAAGGTCCAGCATCACTCCGCTAATCGGCAATAAGACTGCGATAAACAATCTCTCCACCATCGATTTTACGGACATCACTGTCGCTCTCATACTTGAGTCAGTTAGTTTGTTGAAATAGTCACTAAAGACAGTTTGCTGAAAACCACGCACAAATTGTTGAAGGAATACAGAAGAAAAAGAGAACAACATCACAAAATTACTCATCAAAACAAAACTCACCACCATCAGCACCAAAAGCATCACGAGCGAATATTTTTCCCCTAATTTCTTTTCAATAACATGTGCATACTTTCCCGAAAATCCCGCAATCAACTGAAAACACGCAAAGACAATTCCAAAATAAGCCACTTTTAAACCACTCAATTCAAAGTAAGGTTGGTAAGCCCAAAATCCAATAAAAAGAAATGTAGTAATTATGCCCGCATAAACGGTCAGCCATTTTAGCTTCTTGTTTTTGATCAAAACAAATTTAACCACTTCCAAAATTTCCTTCAAATACCCTTTCTTTACTATCGCCTTGTGCCTCTTCGGTTCTTTTAACATGCAAGAAAAAAGCACTGCCAACAAAAACGCTGGGATCATCATATAGTAAGCCCATCTCAAATTAATCGCCCCAATATATCCCCCAATCACATTGGAAACTGCCAGTGCAGACATCTGTATAAACACTACTTTTCCATAGATTTTTGAATATTCCTTTTCCCGGCCCATATCAGAAAGCGAATCATAAAGCATCGCCACATCAGCTCCAGAAAGCAAACTCCACCCCAAAGCCATCACCAATTCCGCCGCCAAAAATCCCCAAAATCCATAACTCAAAGCATACATAATCCAGGCCAAGGTAAACACAAGCGTGCCCCAAATCATCGAACTCCTCCTCCCCTTCACATCTGCCAAATATCCTGTCGGTACTTCTAGCACAACCATCATCACCGCAAAACTTGATTGAATAACCATGATTTCCAAAAAACTCAAACCATTCGCCTTCAAAAACAACACAATGATCGGCACTACAAAAAACATTGCTGAAAAGAATGTATATCCATAGAACTTCCAAATATTATTTCTTATTTCCATAAAAAGTCATTCATCGAATAAAATCCATTCTCCTGCGCCACCAGCCACTCCGCCGCCTTCACCGCGCCCAAAGCATAGCCCCCTCGATTCCTAGCCGCATGCGTAACCGTAATTGTATCGGCCTCACTATCAAATCCAATTGTATGTGCAAAATTTACCGCTCCACCTCTCACCGACGAAAAATGAATCTCCCCATCCTCACGCTTTCTATCCAATCTCTCAGTCACCACAGAATCTTTTCTATCCAGCTCACTCACTAAAATATCTCCCAAAACTTTTGCTGTCCCAGAAGGACTATCTGCTTTGTTGGAATGGTGAATCTCACTACCCCACACATCATATTCCTCAAACTTATTCATCAACTTGGCCGTCTCCTCCACAATTCGATAATATAAATTCACTCCAATCGAAAAATTCCAGCTCCACAAAACTTTTTTCCCAGCACAAGCTTTTCCAACTTCATCAACTTCCCAACCCGTTGTACCAATCACCATCGGAATATCTCCACATTTTTTAATATTCTCCATCACCGCATCTCCCAGCGAAAAATCCACAACCACATCAGCTCCCTCAATCTCCTGAGAAACTTCATGTCCCCTTTCAAGAGCAACTCGCTCCACCTCTTTGCCCATATTTCCATAACCTATTAGTGCAATTTTCATTTTCATAATTTAAACAAATAATTTAGCAATCTGCACCGCATTCAGCGCC
>JAESSS010000005.1 GCA_016763975.1 Candidatus Altimarinota bacterium | reverse complement strand
TTTTCGCTCATTATTTTAATTTTTCGTGACGTCATCTACTTTTTTAAATTATTCCAATTATATCCGGTTGACTTTGGAAAAGATAGTGTGTATTAATAAAGTTAGTCTAACCTAACAATTAAATAGATGAAGAAATTAATTTTATTATTAACTACGGCACTAATGTTAAGTGCTTGTAGTACAGGGTCTCAATTTCCTGAAGAAAGTTTGGATATTAGTGGTCTTCAGGAGCTTGCACAAACACAAATTGGTGCAACAGGGGAGTATTTGACGGATGATTTTGATCCTACGGAGTTTTTGACAACGTGGAATTTTAATAATCTTGAGCCTGAAGAAAGGGCAAAGTTTTATAAAGAAACGGATTTGTCTGATGGCACAAAATTAAGGGAATACAATTTGATTGCTATTGATAAGGAGATCGAAGTGGCGCCGGGAGTTTTTTATCCTGCTTGGACTTATAATGGACAAGTTCCTGGTCCAACTATTCGTGCGACTGAAGGGGATACAATGAAAATTACATTTATAAATTCTGGTAGCAAACCTCATACTGTGCATTTCCATGGTTTCCATTCATTTGATATGGATGGGGCAATGTCTGAACAACTTGTTTTGCCGGGTGATGAATTTGTTTATGAATTCAAGGCTGATCCTTTTGGTACACATGTTTATCATTGTCATAGTTTCCCAGTTTCTCAGCATATTTCGAAGGGACTATATGGTGCTTATATTGTTGATCCAAAAGTAGATACGCGACCTGTACCGGATACTGAGTTGGTGATGGTGATGAATGGTTTTGATGTGAATTTTGATGGAGCAAATGAGATTTACGCCGTTAATACACGTGCTTTTGCTTATAATTACGAGCCAATTGAAGTGAAGGCTGGTGAGTTGGTGAGGATACATCTTTCCAATATGTTGGAGTTTGATCTGATTAATTCATTCCATTTACATGCCAATTTCTTTGATGAATATAAAACCGGGACCAAGTTGGAGCCGGGGCAATTTACCGATACGGTTATTCTTGGACAGGCTGAGAGATCGATTTTGGACATTAGGTTTAGAGAACCTGGAATGTTTATGTTTCACCCGCATGCAACTGAGTTTGCGGAATTGGGTTGGATGGGACTATTTAAAGTAACTGAATAATTATGAATAAAAATATGAAATTTTTAATGGCTTTCCTCTTACCGATAGTGTTTGCGGTGGTCTTGGTTTGGGGATTCTTCGAATATGGACCTTTGGGAGTTTTTGAGGCGGATGCTCCGCCGGTAGAGATTTTGTTTATTGAACGGGCTGTGTTTTCGCCTGAACATATTGAACTAAAAGTTTTTAATGATGGTCCTGAGCCGGTTACTGTTGCGCAGGCTGTTATAAATGAAGTTATTTGGCAGTTTGAGATGATTCCTAGTAATACTCTGCAGCCTTTGGAGACGGGTTATGTCGCTTTTGATTATCCCTGGATTGAGGGAGATCCTTTGGCTTTCACTTTGATGGCTAGCGATGGAGTGACTTTTGAGAAGGAGGTGGATGTGGCTTTTACTAGTCCTGTTTTTAGCATGCGTTATGTGAAGACATTTGTGGCTTTGGGTATTTATGTGGGAGTGATTCCTGTTTTGTTGGGGCTCTTGTGGTTCCCATTTTTGAGAAGATTGAGGGGTAAAGGTTATTCATTTTTACTTTCTTTGACGATTGGTCTCTTGTTGTTCTTGGGAGTTGATACTTTTGCTGAAGCTTTGGAATTGATTGGTGATTTGCCTGATGCCCTGAATGGGGTGGGTATATTGTTGATTGGTTTCATGTTGGCAATTTTTGTCCTGGGAGCTATTTCTTACAAAATTGAGAATCGTGCAGAGGTAAAAGGAGATCATTTTAAGGCTTTGACTTGGGGATATTTGATATCTTTGGGTATTGGTTTGCATAATCTAGGTGAAGGTTTGGCTATCGGAAGTGCTTATGCTTTGGGAGAGGTTGCGTTGGGAGCTACTTTGGTTGTTGGATTTATGGCGCACAATCTTACTGAAGGAATTGCGATTATTTCACCTTTGACTAAAGACTCTGGTAAAATTAGTCGGTTTTTCATGCACTTGGTGATGATGGGACTTTTGGCCGGAGCACCAACAATTATTGGTACTTTGATTGGAGGATTTGCTTATTCAGCTGTTTACGGAGTGTTTTTCTTGGCCGTTGGCGCCGGAGCTATATTTGATGTTACTTACGATATTGCCAATCACATGGCCAAAGGGAAATGGAATTCATTGTTTACAATGACCAATGTTTTCGGAATTTTCTTGGGACTCTTGTTGATGTACTTCACAGGGGTTTTGGTTTTGGGTTAATAGTAGCTTTACCTTGTTAGGGGTTTTGGTGTAGCTTGTGCTCCTTTAATTATTTGAAATGAGTATTGAGACACCTGACCCTTTGGAGGGTATTAAAGCTTTGGGCAGGGGAATAGTTGAAAAAATGGAGGCTGATTTTGTTCCAGAGGTACAAGAAGTTAAGGCTGCTTGTGATAATGGAGTAGATGGTGTTTTGGCTTTGATTAGTAAAGTTACTGCTGCTGGTGGGCGTGTTTTGCCTATTTCTGGTGATTGGATTGATGTTGAAAAAGTTGATGCTTGTGATGACGTGAAGCAGTTGGATGAGTTGATGTCTTTGCTTTGGGCGATGAATCAGTTTGTTCATTCTATGAGAGAACCAGGGTCTAGCGTGAATGTTACAAACAGCGGTTTGTTGGCTTTTGAATCGATGGATAATCCTGTTGGTGTTGAGAAGGAGGGGAGGGTTGTTGTTGATATTATTTCAAAAGTTGTTGGTGTTGGGGGACAAAGCGATTTTAAGCAACCGGGGAAGTGTGGGTGGCCTGAGGATAGACCTTTTTGTAGGCATTTTGATTTGGGTCGTATTGATGGTCTTGAAAGGTTACAGTCTGTAGCTGAGCATACGAGACTTGCAATTGCGGCTGCGGACTTGGGATGGGTATTAAGAATTGGAGATGAACCAGAATCTGATCCAATGGCTGAAAAAATTCGTCTAGAAGTGAAAGCTGAGAGAGCTGCGTATGCTGCTAAGGTGCGTAGAGATCTTGGTTTACCAGAAGCTCATGGTGAGGATTACACTTTCGAATTGTAGGAGGTCTGTTATATTATTTGCATGACTAGCAAAAAAGATGTTATGGAGTCGCACGGGATCAAGGACCATTATAATTGGGTTCCGGATTTTGTGTATGGGGGCATTGATGGGGCGGTGACTACTTTTGCTGTTGTGGCAGGGGTGGAAGGAGCTTCGCTTTCTTTGCCGATTATTTTAGTTTTGGGATTTGCGAATCTTTTTGCTGATGGATTTTCGATGGCGGTGGGCAAATATCAGAGTGATAAATCTGAACAGGAACTTTTTGATAAAATTAAAAGAACTGAATATGAACATTTAAAATCAAAGCCGGAACATGAGAGGGAGGAGATTGTGGAAATCATGGAAGGTTATGGATTCAAAGGGAAGGATTTAGAGAGGGCTGTGGAGATCATTTGTAGTAATGATGACGTCTGGGTTGATTTGATGATGAGAAACGAATTTAACATGACTGAGGAGGGTGTGGAGCCGTTGAAGGGTGGGGTGATTACTTTTGTTTCTTTTGTGACGATTGGATTTATTCCTTTGTTGGGATATGTTTTTGGAATTGGAGGTGAAAATGCTTTTGCGGTGACGATTGGCATGACTTTGTTTGCACTTTTCATTGTTGGTACGGTTAAGGCGCGGTTTTCAGTTAGACATTGGTTTCTGTCAGGTTTAGAAACTGCTTCTATTGGTGGTGTGGCTGCTGGTATTGCTTACTATGTAGGATATTTGTTGAGAGGATTGATGGTTTAAAAGATTTTGTGTGCTATAGTTTGCCACTATAAGTTTTTTTTATGGTGGAGGAGTCGGAAAATCAGATTGATTATGAATTGTTTAAGAGTAGATGTTATGCGCAGGTTGCTTGTGGGGCTTTGTTGGATTCAATGGGGAAGTTTCGTACGATAGATGAAAGTACTTTGTACCAAAGTTTGTTTGCCAGGTTTTTTGATGATGCAGAGTTGGATTTTGGAGATAGTTTTGATTTGGAGATTTTAGGTGCAGATATGGAGTTTCAGTGCCTTAGTGAGCATCAGTTTTCGAAGTATGCTGAGGCTGAGAGTTCATTGATTAAATATTTGATTGATAGAGGTTTTATTGAGGATGAATTGGCTTTTGTGCAGAGCGATTACCAAAAAGCCTTTCGACTTTTTATTTGTCGGCAGTTGGAAGAGTTGTTGGATGTGAATTGGGGTGGGGGACAGTTGCAGGAGATTTTGGCAGTAAACGCTAAGGTTGCGATAAATGTTGAGAGGATTGTTGGGGGAATTGCTGGTAGGGCTTAGACTTTTCTTAGTCGATTTTTGTAGTGGTTGATGTCGAGGTTGCCGGGAGCGCCGAGGGAGATTTTGGATTTGAGTAGTTCTTGGGGGGTGAGGTTTGGGAATTTGTTGAAGTTTTTTTGGATGCGTTTGGTGGCCATTTCGAGGTGAGTTTTCTTTTCGATTGCGAGTTGGATTGCGAGTTTTTTGATGATTTGAGATTTCTTGGCTTTGCTTGTGTTTTCGCTGGTTTGGAATGCTTTGGTAAATTTCAGGGCTGTTTCGAGGCTTTGTAGGGTTGTTTCTGTTGTGTGGCGTTTCAGTTTTAGGATTTTGCGAAGGTCTTTTGGCTCGTATGATTTTCTTAGTTTGAGGGTTTGGTCTTTGAGGAAATTTAGGCTGTCGTTGGCAAAAAGTGAGAGTGAAAGCATTATTTGGCTAAGTACTTCTGCGTGAAGTCGGGAGAATTTTTCTTTGGAGCGGGCACAGTAGAGAGAGTTGATTTGTAGTTTTTTGAATTTCAGCTCTTTGCGGGCTGATTCGCGAGGGATCAGGAAGTGTGTTCCGAAGCCGTTGAGTGAGCCGAGTGGGCTTTTGTCGAGGAGGGATTGTACGGATGAAAGGAAATCCAGATCGTCCATGATGCTTTCGGTGTAGGAACAAAAATAGTGGGCGAGGGAGCTGAGTTCTGAGGATTGGATTGCTTGTTGTTGGTTTTCGGATGCGAATTCGAGGAAGTAGCCGGCCAGTTTTTTTGCGGTCTTTTTGATTTGTGTGAGACCTTCTTTCATCTCTAAACGAAGGGCTGTTTGGTGTTGGTCTTTTTTGCTGTGGGCAATGAGAGCTTTCTTGTTTGTTATTTTGCCTTTCTTGGCTTGTGTTAGGGCTTTTTTGAGTTCGACTTTTGTCAGTATGCCGAATTCTTGCAAACTTTTTAGGTAGGCTTGAAGGGTCTGTATTTCGTAATTATTCGTTTTCATTTGTGAATTTGAGGGCTGTTATTTTTAGTGTAGAAAGAGCTGTGCGAAGAGTTTCTGTGATCTGTTTTGTTTGTGGCCACCAAGCAGTTACTTCTCCGCTGTCGGGATCGTAGCGAAAGTGAGTATCAGGACTGTTTCCCGCTTGCTTTGTGAATTCTGCTTCGATTTTGTCAGCTTCATCACAAAGTGCGTTGTCGACAATTGTGCAGGTCAAGAATGTTCTAGTATTTCTCATAAGATTTATTACAGGTGGCTTATACTAGAGGATTTTTGACTAGTGTGCCAGTTCTTTTATGGGGATTTTTACGATCTCTTTGGAAGGTTGAGTTGCTTCAGTTGGGAGGGCTTGAAAACTATGAATGTTGTTGATGAAGTGATCGACATTTTCTTTTTTGAATTCTGATTGGTAGATGTGGGTGTGTTCGGGACGTTCGTTTTCTGTGCGCATTAGGAGACAAGGTATGTTGAGGTAACGAGTTTCGTCTTGGGGGCCGCCGCCGTCAGTGATGAGAAATTTGGATCGGGAGATTGCGTTGATAAAGTCGAAGTAGGGGAATAGTCCGCGCAGAGTGATGTTTGGGTTTGCTTCTATTTGTTTGAAAAGATTGTATTTGATGAGGGAATTTTTGGTTGGTTCGTGTAGGCCCCAAACTATTTTGTTGTTTTTGGCGAGGTCGAGGACGGAATTTACGATGAATTCCATACGTGATTTGGAGTGGATGCTTTCGTATCTGTGAATTGAGACGAGGATGAACTTTTCTGGGAGTTCGGCAGAGGCGTTACTGGCTTGAGCGATTTTTACTGCGTCGATCAAAGTATTTTCTCTCATGTTTTCGTTCTTGGCGTTGATCTTGGAGAGGTTGTTGTAGGAGTCGTTGGTGAGGGCAAAGTTGATATAAGACATTTTGTCTGTGATGCGGCGAATCATCTCTTCTGGGAATGGTTTGAAGAGGTGAGGGGTGCGTAGTCCAGCTTCGACGTGTACTACTTTTTGGCCGGATATTCTGCCCATGATTGCTCCAAGGATTGTGGAAACTGTGTCGCCGTGTACGAGGCAAAGTCCTTTTTTGTCGTTTTGAAAAATCTTCTTTCTATTCCAAATGGATTTAAAGAAAATCCCGATCATCCAAGGGATGCCTTCTTTGTTGCTGGTGATGTTTGTGGTGTCTTTGACGAATTTGTAATCCGGTTCGCGGATGGAGAATTGGTGGCGGATTTCTTTTGTGAGAGTGGAATGTTGGCCGGTGTCGATGTAGTTGTAAGGAATGTTGTTTGCATCAAGTTCTTTGATGATTCCCACCATTTTGATTAGCTGAGCTTTGGTGCCGATTACGAGATGGATCATTATTTGAGGGCTATTTTGAGGGCGTCCAATGCGAAAGTGCTATCGATTGGTTTGTTGTTTGTGACGCTTTTGATGAAGTGTAGGATTTCTTCTTTGAGAGGTTCTTTTTTTGCGACGGAAATGCTGAATTTTTCAGGATCGGAGAAGCGGAGGATGAAGTCGGAGAAGCCGTCGAATTCTTTTTCGAATTTCTCGTAATTACTTTTGTAAAATTCGATTTTTTGGGTGATAAAATCCATTTCTAGATAGCCTTCTGTACCTGTGATGTTTAGTTTTCTGATTTTTACAGGAGTGATCCAATTGGCTTGTATGTAGGCTGATGTGCTGGCGTATTTCAGGAAGAATTCTACTGAATCTTCGCGGTGTTTGATGTGGTTTCTGAGTTTGTTGCTGTGGATTTCTCGTGGCTGTTCTTCTAAAAGATAATTGACGATATCGATGTCGTGGATTGCTAGGTCTACCGCAATGTCTGCGTCTTTGATTTGGGGTGGAAAACCTCCAACACGTCGAGCCATGATTGCTGTGATGTTGCCGAGTTCTCCTTTTTTGATCATTTCTTTTACTTTGACTACTGCGGGGTTGAAGCGTTCAATGTGGCCGACCATGAGAGAAACTTTGTGTTTTTTCGCAGTGTCGAGAAGGTCTTGGCCTTCTTTGGCATTCATCGCTATTGGTTTTTCGAGTAGGACGTGAATTCCTTTTGAGAGGCAATATTTCCCAACTTGGTGGTGGAGAGATGTTGGCACACAAATGGAGACTATATCTGGTTCTTCCTTTTCTATTAGTTCTTTGTAATCGGCATAATAATTTGCGTCGTGTTTTGCGGCGAGGTCTTGGCCAAGCTTTTCATTGGTGTCGGCGATTGCGCAGAGGAGTTGGAGTTCACCATAAATTCTGACATGGTTTTTGCCCATGTTTCCAGTGCCGATTACTGCTGCTTTGAGTGTTTTTTTAGCCATTTGGGTAATTTTTTTAGTGTTTCTACTTCTAGTTCTGGGGGCATTTTGCTGTGATATTTTACTTTGAGAGTGTCGAGATTTTTTGTTTGAAAGTCGGATTTTAATATTTTTATAGCTTCGATGAGAAAGTTGCTTTGCTCTTCTAATAGCCGTAGAGAGACGTCGAATATTGTATCATCTTCTTTTAGGATTAGTAGCTTTTGGTGGATAAAATTTCCACAGTCTATTTTTTTGCTGATGAAGTGGGCGCACATACCGATTGGTATGTCTTTGTAAATTGACCAAAGCAAGGTGTCGAGGCCGCGGCATTCCGGGAGTAGTCCGGGATGGATGTTGAGGACTTTGTCGTGGCAGGCGGTGATGACATTTGCTTTGAGAATTCTAGCTCCAGAAATGATGTAGAGCTGGACTGGATTATCTTTTAGGTATTGAATTGTTTTTTGGCTGTTGTGTTTGGAGGTGATGTATTTGATGCCGTGAAGAGCGCAGAGTTTTTTGCGGTGAATGAGGTTGGAGTGTGAACAAGAAGTGTGGATTGAACTGGCCGGGATGTTTAGTTTTTCCCAAGGCGCTGCGATGACATATTTCACTTTGTAACCTTGGCTAAGTAGTTGTAGCAGAAAATCCTGAGTTTTTTTGTGTGGGAAATCGTAGGCGAAAAGCATCACTTCTTTTATTTGCATTCTTGGATTGTGCTAATTATTTTTTGGACTTCTTCTTCTGTCAGTGATGGGTGAACGGGGAGTGAGAGTACTTCTTTTGATATTTTTTCGGCAACGGGGAAGTCTCCTTCTTGGAATCCCATTTTTTCGAAGTGGGGATGGAGGTGTAGTGGTTTTGGATAATAAACTCCTGATCCAATGCCATTTTCTTTTAAATGTTCGCGGAGTTCGTCTCTTGATAGTGAGAAATCTGCAGTGATGCGGATTGTGTATTGGTGAAAAACATGTCGAGTTCCAGCTGGAGTTGTTGGGGTGATGATTCCAGGGATTTCTGCAAATGCTTCGTTGTAGGCTGTGGCATTTTTGATTCTGGCTATGGTGAATTCTTCCAGTTTAGCTAATTGGTTGAGGCCGATTGCAGCGTGGATGTCGGTCATGCGATAGTTATATCCGATATCAAAATATTGGTATCGGGTTTGGGCCGATTGACCGTGATGACGGAAACGACGACATTGTTCGGCCCACTCGTCATTGTTTGTAGTGATCATTCCACCTTCTGCGGACATGATGTTTTTGGTTGCGTAGAGGGAAAAAACGCTGATGTCAGCGAGGTTTCCTGATTTTTTGTCGCCAACTTCTGCGCCGATTGATTGGCAGGCGTCGTCGAGGACTGGGAGGCCCATTTCGTTTATTTTTTGGTCGTATGGTCGGCCATAAAGGCTGATTGGGAGAATTGCTTTGGTTTTGTCAGTGATTTCGATTTTTGAGGGATCGAGATTAAAAGTTTCTTCATCAATGTCGACGAAGACTACTTTGGCGTTTTGCATCAAGATAGAATTGGCGCTAGCAACGAATGTAAAAGGAGTTGTGATTACTTCGTCGCCTTCCTTGATTCCGAGTGCGTAAAGAGCTGTGTGCAAGCCTGCTGTTCCGCTGTTGACGGCGATGGCGTGTTTTGTTCCGCAGTATTCCGCAAACTTTTCTTCAAGTTCTTGGACTTTTGGACCTTGGACAATCATTCCTGATCTCAAAACTGCTGTGACATCGGCGATGTCTTTTTCTGTGATGACGGGTTTGGATATATTAATCATATTTTTCTTTTTTCTTGAGGTAGAGAGTTTTTTCTTGGGTAATTCTTACTTTGTCGATGAGGTCGGCGAGGATTCCGATAAAGATAATCATGATGCCGGTAAAATTGAGGAAGGCACCGAGGAATCCGATCATTTTGTATGGAGAAAAAGTGTGAGTTGTGAGGAAGTGATTGAGCATGAAAATGTCGAATCCGATGCCGATAAAGAAAATTATGAGACCACTGATTCCGAAGAATTTCAGGGGTTTGTAGTCTTTTACTGTACGGAAAATAATACTGAATGCTTTGTAAGCGTAGTTTGTGATTGAGTGGGCGACGCGTGACTTGCGGTCGTCGAAATATTTTACGGTTACTGGTACTTCTTTGATGACAAGGTCTTTAAAACTGAGTTCGAGTAATGTTTCTTGGGTGTAGGTGAATTTGCCGACAAGGTTGAGGTTGAGCATCGCTTCTTGGCCGTATGCGCGAAATCCACAACTGACGTCGTAGAATTTGTTGCCGGTGGCGAGTGAAACTAAGTTTGCGACTCGGCGGTTGCCCCAGATTTTCATTTTTGGCATGTTTTTTGGCACGTAACTTGGGTCGACGAAACGGCTGCCACTTACGAGGTCGGCTTCGTTGTTGAGTATTGGTTCTAGAAGTTTTGGGATTTCTGTTGGGTCGAATTGCAGGTCAGCGTCGATGGTGACAAGGAT
>JAESSS010000078.1 GCA_016763975.1 Candidatus Altimarinota bacterium | reverse complement strand
TTTGGTCGGATCATGCTTACTTTTTTGAACATGTTTCTTTTGGGGCGCTTTTTGTTTGGGCTGCGATGGAAGTTTTTTCGGGAGTGAATTTGTTTAGAAGATTTTTGGGGCTTTTTGTGATAGTTTTTTCCTTGTGGAGTAGATTTTAATCATAATTTATGCTGACGAGTTCACATGCTTTTGTTGCTTATCTTCTCTGTCGTAAGTCGGAGGTGAAGGTTTGGAAATATGCTGTTTTAGGCTCAGTTTTGCCGGATGTATTGATGCTTTTTAAATATTTGTATCTTTTTATTATTACTCTTTCTTCAGGAGTGTTGGCGTCGGATTTGATTCATGAGCAAATTCACCAAATTTCTTTTGTGCAGATTTATGGTTTAATTTTTCATAGTGTGTTTTTGTGGTTGTTTTTGGCTTTTTTAGGAATTTTTTATAAGAGAAAGTTTTTTTACGCTTTTGTGATTGGTGGTGTTAGTCATGTTGTTACGGATTTTTTGACTCATCGTGGTCAATGGGCGTGGAATCATCTTTATCCTTTGGATATTGCGCCGATTGATGGATTGGTGAGATTTACGGATTTGGCTTTTATGATTCCGATTAATATTTTGTGGTTGCTGATTTTCGTTCCGAAACTTTGGAGCTATCTGAAACGTTCTAATTTTTAGCGTATTAAAAAAGCACTAGTAGCTAAGTACTAATGCTTTTTTAGGGATTATTTCTTTTGAGTGAAATATGAAATCACTAACAATACAAGTGCAACTAGTGCAGGTGCAAAACCGCCGTCAGCTATTTGAAGGTGTGCTGCGGTAGCGAGAACTAACAGGAAGAAGAATCCAGCATAAGCTAAATTTTTCAATAGTTCAGATTTACCAGATAAGATAGCGGCGATTCCTAAGAATTTGGCTATTGCTAATGGGTAAACCAAATAGCTTGGATATCCTAGAGATGTGTAAACTCCTGTGACCATTTCATATTGCGCGAAGTACATAACTGCGCCCATGAGAATCATGACAGAGAACAAGAGAGTACTTGTCCAGTAAGCGATTTTATTCTTTTTAGCCATATTTATTTTGTTAGCTTATTAAAAGTGTTTTGATTTTAACATAATTTTAATGGGGAGTTAAAACAACTCTCTGCCTCTGTCTGTGGAGGTGATTGCCATAATTGTGAGTAGGATGAGGCCTGTTATGAAGATGGAATTTTCGCTGAATGAGGAGAGTAGGATTAGGGTAACGATTGAGGGGATAAATAAGAGGAATTTCAGTTTGTGATGTGCAGAGATTATGTGGATTAGCCATACGCTTAATACAAAAATTGATACGGGGATAGTAATTGCTAGGTTGGCTGTTAGGGGACTGATGCTTGTGTTATTTGTGGCAAAATCTACTGCGACAGCGATTCCTGAACCTATTGCAGCAGCAGAACCGTAGATGAATAGGTGGCCGTAGCCCCATAGAATTCCTGAATTAAAATTGGAGAAATGGTCGTGATCTGGATGGACAAAATATAGCCACCACAATGAGAATAGGATGATTAGTCCTCCTACAATTATGAGAATGAGCTCCATCATATTGCCGTTATATGAAGAGACAGCTTCTATGGCTATTGATGCGGCGAGGATGGATTCGCCTAAAACAATTATGGTGAAAAGCCCGTATCTTTCTTTGATGTGTTCGAGGTTCCAGGGTGTGCGGCCAGATTTTTCTGCCCAAATTGGGATGGCTAGTTCCAAAGCTATTACTGGAATCCCTAATATTATTGCTGTGTTTACTGGCAGGAACATCAGTGCGACCCATATCACTTGGGCCAAGGTCAGTCCTGAGGCGTAGCGTAGGGCGGTTTTTCTTCTTTTTTGGTCATGTGCAGCAACTCTCAACCATTGAAAGACCAGGGGCAGCCTCATCACCACGTATCCGGTTACCATTATTTCAAAATCTAATGTGGTGAAGGCTTGGGTGACTCCTGCAGCGAGAATTAGTGCTCCAGTGATTTGCACAAAGACGAGGAGTCGATAAATGTTGTTGTCGTTGTCGTAAGCTGAGGCGAACCAAGTGAATCCCATCCATGCCCACCAGATCGCAAAAAATACTAGTGAAAAACTGAATAAACCTGAAAGTGCGTGTCCGGCCGAGATGGCGTGGTGGAGGTTGCTTCCGGCTGAGGCGATTGCTACCACAAATGCTAGATCGAAGAAAAGTTCTAGGGGAGTGGCTCCTCGGTTTTCTTCTGAGGGATGACGAGGATGAATTTTTGGTAGTAGTTTTCTCATCAAAGTTAGGTTATTGGCTCTTATTGTACAATATCTTGCTTGGTATGTAGAGCGGTGCTTGGTCTTTACTTTTTGCTTTGTGGATGCTTTAATTTGGCCTTGTTAATAAATTAATATGTCAGTTGAGTCGAATTTAGGAAGGAGACTTTTTTCGCGAGATACTGCAGAAGATGTTTTGGTTGATGCTGCTGTAGTAGGGGACAAGGATGCGATGAATGTTTTGTTTGCTAGGCATCATAATTATTTATTTGGTGTGGCTTATCATGTTTTGAAGAATCCTGATATTGCGAATGAAGCTTTGCAGGATGCTTTTCTTAAGATTTTTTTATATGTAGGAAAGTTTGATAAACAAGCGAGTTTTCGTACTTGGGCTAGTAAAGTTGTGTATCATCGTGCTTTTGATGTTAAGCGTAAACTAGCTCTTGCTGGGCAGTCTTATGATTTTGATGATGCTATTGATGGCGATCGTCTTGAGCGTGGTGTAGATGGGCAACAAATGGTTGAGTTAATTAGGCAAAGGATGCGTGAAGCTATGGGAAAAGCTTTGGAAGGTTTGACGGAGAAGCACAGAGAGGCACTTCTTTTACGTGAGTTAGAAGGTTTATCTTATGAGGAAATTGCTGACATCTTGGATATTGCTAAGGGTACGGTGATGTCTCGTTTGCATCATGGGAGGGCTCAGTTTGTTGGTGGTTATAAGGCTGCGTTGAATGGAGATTCTGTGCGTAGAGGCATTAATCGTGTGAAACGGCTTAAGAATGCTAAGTGAAGTTGGGAAAATTGACATTTATTGTTCCGTGTTTTAGGATTACTTCCTTTAATTAAAAAAATATGAATACTCCTCTTGCTCAGCCTAGTTTGGAAGCTTTGACAGTTAGTGATCTTAGAGCTCGTCTTACGGAAATTGTAAAAGGTGATGTTGATGGCGTTTTGAAGCCTGGAGCTGTGGGAAATATTGTGAATGGTACGGTGGATCAATTGAAAGCGGCTGTTTGGCTTGATGATATGAGAAGGCGGAACAACGATACCGTATTGAATGCCTGTCTTGATGATTATGCTTATACTTTAGTTACTGCATGGCTTGCTTTTATTGATCGTGCGTTGAGGGATGGAGCTGATAAAGTGTTACTGGATAGTGATTTGATTGGTGAAGGTATGCAAGTGGATGCTTTTGCCGGGCTTGATTTCCCTGAGGAGTTGAATGATGAGGTTTATGTTAGATCTGTGTTTAAAAGATTTGGAGAGAGTTTTGGAGAGGGTGATGTTAATTTGCCTTTGGGGTATGTGATGAAACAAATTGATGGAGGATATGAAGTGAGTAAGATTTAGGCTTGGTTGAAAATTCGGTATGTTCCTTTTTTGAGAGGGCTCTTAAATGAGGGCACATTAGCAAAAATATATCCAGATATGTCTGAATTTGGTTTGAGGATGGGAATTTATCTGCTTATTGGACAATATAGTACCTCGCTTGCTTGGCGAAACGCTTAAAATGACGTACAATGTTTAGATTTAGTTAAATATTAAAGTAATATTTTCTCATGAATTTATCAGACATGTTAAGTAAATTCGGCAATGTTGGTCTTACAGGTAGATTTATTGCATGGTTTCTCTTTGTATCGCTTATTCCAATGGCATTCATTGGTTATATGAGTTTTACCAGTGCAAGTAGTGCTCTTTCTAATGAATTGAATAAATCTTTGGAGGCTCTTTCCTTCTCAAGGCAGGTGCATGTTGAAGATCTACTTACGGCTACTCTAGACCAAGTAAAGGCATCCGTTGAGCTGGATCTTTTCCAAGATAATCTCTCTAATCTGGTAAGAACAGGTGATGAAAGAGCTTATTTGACACCTATGCAGGAAGCAGTAGAGGATATTAATGACCAAACAAATTCCTTTTTTGAAATACTTGTATTAGACGGGGATGGAGTGATCGTGGCGTCAACTGATGCGGATGATATTGGAGACACATGGGCCAATGAAAGCGCAGTAGATAGCGCAGTATTTGGTATATCTGATCCGATTCTTGAAAATGATATTGAGTCTATCGCTTATAATGGTCCCATCGTGACGGATCTTTCAGATGATCCTATTGGATCTATGATTATTGTGCAGGCTCTCAAAAGGGAGCTAAATGGAGAGATTGGTTCAGATGTTGGTATTGGAATCAATTCGGTTCTTTTGGCTAGAGAAGGTTTAGGAGCAACGGGAGATGTATATCTTGTAACTGGTGATAAATTGAGGTTTACACCTGATCTTCATAATCCTTCACTGGCCTTTTTGGCACAGTCTGTTGATACCGTTGGTTATGCAAACTGTTTCCTGGATGGTTCTGCTCTTGAACCTTATAAAAATGCTAGTGGTGTAGAGGTGGTGGGTAATGCTGAGCCAATCAAAGGGACTGGTTGGTGTATTCTTGCGGAAATTACAACTGCGGAAGCTTTTGGGCCTATTGAGAATCTTAAGAATCAAGCTGCCACTATTGGTGGAGCGTTGCTAATCATTATTATGTTGCTCTCACTGTACGCTTCTAGGAGTATTGGTGAATATATTAGAAAGCCTATTCGTAGTGCTGTTGAAAAGATTGGATCTACATCAAATCAGCTAACGTCATCTACTCAGGAAGCCTCTGGTATATCACAAGAGAACGCTACTATTGCGCAACAAATGGCAACAGGTGCAGATCAACAGTCCAAACAGATTGAGGCAATTTCAAGGAGTATTACTCAGCTTGCTGCCGCTATGGAGCAGATGACTCAATCAGCAGAAGAGGCTTCCCTGTCAGCAGGTGAGACATCAAAAGTTACTCAAAGGAGTGGCCAAAGTGCAGAAAAAATTGGGAAAATGGTGGAAGCTATTACTAATTTTGCAGAAAGGACAAACTTACTGGCTTTGAATGCTGCTATTGAGGCGGCCAGAGCTGGAGAAGCTGGACGAGGTTTTGCGGTTGTGGCAGATGAGGTAAGGAAGTTAGCTGAAAGTTCAAGTAAATCAGCTGAAGAGATTAGGGCAATTGTACAGGCATCGGGCCAAGATATATCCAGTAGCGTAAAGTCCATTCAGGAGGTGAATACAAAGATTCAGGGTCTTTCAAGTACAGTGAAGAGTCAATCAGATGCTGTGAAAAAGGTGGCTGAAACTCTAGGTCAGCTTGCCACGGTTGCTGAACAAAATTCCTCAAGTTCTCAGAAATTATCTAGTTCTTCAAAAAAACAGACTTCAGCCAATAAACAGGTTTTAGATGCTGCTCAACAGTTGACCGTACTTGCTGCTGATTTAGGTAAGCTATCAGGTGGTTCTGGAGTTATAGAGATTGATAACTCGAAGCCGCTTAACATAGATTTAAGTGTGGAGAAGACAAAACCTGAAACTCCAACTGATAAGGTAGTGGATCGGACGGAGATACCTCTTAACAAGTAGATCTTTAATTAGCTGTCCGAACTTGGTTCTTGTTTTTCAAAGATATTGAACCATTACGAATCTAGAGACTTCCCAAAAAAGCTGGATCTTCGTAGATTGACATTATGGGGGATTGCTTTATTTTTCTTGTATGAAACTTGAAAACGTAGGTGAAGGCAGTGGGGTTGTTTATAAGTTCACTGTTACAATTAAAGAGATAAGAGGTGATTAATGTGTTTGTGATTCTCGTGAGGAAGGTGCAGTAAGTGTTGAAGAAGTACAAGTTCCTTTGTCAGTTTTGGCAAATTTTGAAGTTGGTGAAACTGTTCATTTGGAGTGGAGTTCAGTTGAAACCTTGAGCGCGAGATATCGAACTGATGAAGAAGTGAATGCTCTTGATGTTGAAAGGGGAAGGGTAAAGGAGGCATTGTTTGCAGAATTGGATGGTCGTTGATGAGCCAAACTTTGTTTAGTTTGGATTTTTAGAACTTGGATATTGAAATTGAGGAAGGGGAGTTTGTTTAGTGTAAGCCAAAAAAGCTTGGCTTCCCGTATTTACGTGGATGATGAATTGCATTAATTTCTTATTAACCTCAAAGTAGTCAATTCTTCACTCGCTCCAGGGCCAATGGATATATTTTGATCGTAGATCTTCTCAGCAACAATATCTCCTTCTCCAGCTTTCCATGCCACAGTTTTTAGGATGAAAGAACCTGATGCCTCGGAAAGATCATCCTGATGAGTAAAGGAGAGCGCATCAAGCCAGTTCACATAACCGGTCGTAATCGTGAAATCCATGGAATCTCCGCTTAGTGTCGTTGTACACGCGTAATTTACGTCTACTTTGCTTAGTTCACTGAAGTCGATGTCTATATTGATATCAGTGCTCTCACTCTCTCCAACATCCAAGTTTATTGGAAGATCGCTAATCTTGAAACTATAGGGACCGTTTGAACCAGTGCATGAAATCGCATAAACTTCTGAATATTTTGTATCTTCAAATTCGATAGTTCCCTCCCCGTTAAGCTTTAAGTCGCGACCTAACTCAAGCTTAATCTCTCCATGTGCAATACTGGTCTGTCTTGCTTCCTCTGCGCTTATAGTAATCTCAGATTCGAGTGTAAGTGTAAAATTCATGCAACTCTTAATCTTATCGAACAAATCATCACTAGATATTGACGATGAGCCCAGGTCCAAGGACTGGGCGAAGGCCTGCCAGTATAAGACCAAGGATACCTGATGAAGACCGTCATCCTTCTTACATGCTTCAGCAGCCTTATTTGTTGCATTCAAAATAGCCTGATTAATCAGTGTCTCTGCCTTCTTCATTTCGTCGCTTAAATCATTTAATACGCCTGTGAAGTTAGCTATTGCTACCCATTCTACATACTCTTTCATCGCACTCTTCAAGGTGTCCTCGTTTTTTACAGCCTGAGTTAAATGCTTTTTAATAGCGGTTTCAAACCACACATGCAGTATATTTTTTAAATTCTCATCTTCATAATCAGGGGTCCTAGCCACTTTATCTATCAGCTCCTTGGCCTTTTCGGCAATATCTGTGGGTACGGCGACTGAAGGGACTTCGCCTATTATTTGAACGATTGCAGTTCCACTGAAACCGCTTATAGATGCAGAATAGCCAGCATCACCTAGAAACAGAGGTATTCTAGTCATCCTATTCTCTTCAATTTTGAATGCATAAACATTTGTTATATCACTGACATCAAAATGAACACTCGCAGCTTGGGCGAATATTAGGCCATCTGGTCCAAACTGATAACCATTTAATAAGGTCCAACCTTCTGGCATACCTTCGATACTATTGATAGTACTTACAGATATATTTGTATTCCCAGTAATCGCATTAGAGGGTAGTTCCAAAACTCCAACAACGCCGCCTTCTGGTCCAAGTACCTTATCTGTAGTTTCCTCATTTATATCGTAGGAAATGTATAGCTGTTCGCCAGGCGTATCGAATATAGATGCAACGTTATCTTTGGATAGCGTAAATAATAAGAACACAATTAAGACTACAACTAGCGATACCACAGCGAGTAATACTAAGGTTTTTTTTCTCATATTTTGATGTTTTATAAACTCTAATCTGTTGATCGCCTTTCTATTTCTTACCTACCATATATGTACCTGATCCTAGTGCAACAGCAAGGGCTATACCAAGGCCATAGTTATTTTGACTAATAGCAATCAACATTCCTCCTATCGCACCAATAGCTGCATGTGTTTCAGGCTTTTGCATCTGTGCTTTACACCAATTGTATATTTTTTTCATAAACTCTAAATTAATTATTAATCTTACTTAAAGCTTAATATAAACGTCTAAATATTACAAAAGTTTGAAAGTGATTTGCCTAGACAAATATTCCATTAGAAAGGTTGGATTCAGTGAGTATGAGCGAAATATAGTTGGCTCCCGGGATCGGATTCGAACCGATGACCAATAGATTAACAGTCTACTGCGCTACCGCTGCGCCACCCGGGAACATTTGATTCGCGAAATTACGAACAGGCCTAGTGTAGGGGAGTAGGGGGTGGATTTCAATATAAAATTAGTACTTTTCCAATACCATGATATCGCGCAGTACTATTTGGTCGTCGCGACCGTAGAGGTGTTTGGAGGCGATGCCCCAGCCTGCGGTGTCTGCGAGTTCTTCGAAGCGGGGGAAGTGCACGACGCCTTCTTCGCTGCGGAGCGCGGTTACGCACATTACGACTTTGTCGGTGAGGGAGGTTGCTGCGCGGAGCCAGTTTAGGTGGAGGTTTGCGAGTTCGCGGAATATTTCTTCTTGGCGTTTTGGGTAAGGTTTGAAGCGTAGTGGTTCGCCGAGGTAACCTTCGGTGACGATGGCGTCGATTTTTTCAGGAACGACTTCTTTGTTTATGAAACGGGCGTCGCGGGTGAATACGCGTACGGATTGTTGGGTGTTGTATTGTTGGGCGAGCCAGTTGCAGTTTTCTTCGCTGTATTTTACGAGTGTTGATTCGAGATCTGAGCCGATTGCGTCTTTGCCCATGAGCATTGACTCGGTTAGTACGGTGCCAGTGCCACAGAATGGGTCGTAGATGCGTTTTGTGTCGGGACCGGCTAGGTTGATCATGATTTGGGCTAACTTTGGTGGTAGCATGCCTACTTTGGCGTCACGTTTAGGTTTGCTGAAGTCGCGTTTGGAATAAGAGTCGATGTTTTGGATGGAAACGGTTTTGCCGATGTATTGGGTGCTGTGGGTTTTGAGAACGTTGATGTCGATTCCTTTTTGGATCACTTTTGCTTTAAAAATGGTAGAAGGACGGGTGTTTTGGAAGTTTTTGTTAACGAAGCGTGAGTTGAGGCCCAAAGATTTCATAACTTTTTTAGAAAAATTTAATAAACCTTTGATATCAATCTCTCTGTTGTTTTTATAATTTAATACTGAAATGGAAAAAGGTATTTTGCCACTGGCGTCTGTGAACTCTTCTTTGAGTAAATTTTCGATGCTTCGTTTGAGGCTGTGGCCTTCTTCGATGATTTTGATGATTTTGATTGTTCCTCCGAGGCTGTCTTGTAGCTTTTGGGGGTTCTGTACTTCATCCATGCTGAAAATCGCTGTTTCTGAGCATCGTTCCACACAAGGTCCGAACATGGCCTCGAGCTCTGCGAAGCAAAGATCCTTTTCCCTTCCTAATTCAAATGCATAAAGATTCATCAGAAAAATTAGTTTTTGCGATATCTTGGACGCTTAGTGTAATACTTAGTTTTGCTTTAGGCTACACGGTTTTTCGATATTGGCAAATAGATGTATGTAAGACTCCGATAGAGGTGGCAAGCCAAGTTGATTGAGTCGTTTTGATGAAGGGTTTAGATTTGCTGCGCGCAAAATTTAACCCCTATACAATGGCAATGTCACTAAATAGAGTTCAGATTATCGGAAACCTTACTCGTGACCCGGAAATGAAACAAATTCCAGGTGGGCAAGTTGTAGTCAATTTTTCAGTTGCAACAAACGCAACTTGGACTGACAAAGATGGAAACAAACAGGAGAAGGTAGAGTTTCACAATATTGTAGCTTGGAGGAAGTTGGCTGAAATCATTGGTCAATACCTCAAAAAAGGCTCAAAAGTTTTTGTTGAAGGCAAACTCCAGACTCGTTCTTGGGAAGGTGAAGATGGTGTCAAAAGATACCGAACTGAAATTGTAGCGGAAAATATGATTATGCTTGATAGCAAAGGTGCTGCTGTTTCTGACAGAGTTCCAGCTGGAATTACTGCCGAACAAGCGCCAATGCCAGATGCAGCTCCTGCTGCTCCGGTTGCTGCCGCTGGTGGTGCACCCGCAGAAGCGAAAAAAGAGGAGGTCACAATTGATGACCTGCCGTTCTAGGCTTGAAAAATTGCCGTTTTTCTGATAGTATACTTTCGGAATGTATACTATCTTAATCTAGACTTTATGAATTATACTGCTCTTCCTTCTGTGAAAGGACAGGTGACGATTCCTTCAGAAATTCGTGAAAAATATGGCATTGGCAAAGACACTCCTTTGGTGATTGAGGATAAAGGGGATGGAGTGATTACTATTCGAGTGATGAGGATGGTTGATGCGACGGATATTGAATATTATGAGCATGGAGAGGAGGTCGGTTTGAATTTTAAAAAGGGAATTGATCCTAGGTTGTTAATCAAGGCTATTAAAGATTTAGATGGATAAGATCAAAAAGTTTCTGCTTAAATTAAGTAAGAAAGAGAGAAAGCTTCTTTTAAGAATCTTGGCTGATGTTTTGCAGCTAAAACTTGATGATTATGATGTGAAGTCCTTGAAGGGCATGAAAGGTGTTCTTCGTTTGAGAAAGGGAAATAAGAGAGTTGTTTTCATGAAGAAAAAGGGTCGAGGAATGGTTTTGAATATTGCTTTTAGAAAAGATGTGTATAAATAATATTCCTTGGGAATAATAAAAGACGCGCAGTCGATTTCACATGATGGACCCATTTGATAGGGTTGAAATCAGAGGTGGACTACGCGCCTTAACGTATTGCTCCTTAATGAGACTCGAATTAGTCGCAAATGCGGCTAAGAGTACATCTCTAAGAGAGCGGCAGTTCTTATGAGAAATCCCAACTTTCGGATCTCATAATAGTCTACGATTATAGGCGTAGACGCCCCCCTACCGTTCTTTGGTGAGTTTATTTTAGAAGGAGGTTCACCGGTCCTTCGTTTTTGTATTTGTTTTGTTTTGGACAACTCTAATATTGAAGAGAGGTCCATTTTTGTTGATTTTATTTTTGTTTTTTTGATCCCTCATTTAGAGCACTCAACAATAACCATTAACTACTGCAAAATGAAAATAGTGGCTGCAAATTGTTTAAAACTCATTGACGTAGCTTTTTGGCTACGCCTGCTTTGCTTTATCCAATTTTCGCAGGCTATTTTAATTTTTCGTTACGCTACTGATTATTGTAGAGTGCTCCCAGAGGGAACTTTGCGGTGGAAGGTTGGGCTTCCATCGAAAAGTAGGGAGTGAAAATCTCAGATTTTCTGGGACTTTGATTCCCTACTTTTCTAAGCAGAACGGCCGGGTTTTTCAAGGATCAAATTAGATTATTATAGCAGATTTAGGCTTCTTTTTCAATTCTTGTGTTCGTCTTTTGTATCTGATAAGTTGGCCTTAATCTAGTTTCCATCGATTAAACTATTATACAACAATATGACAGATAAGGCAAGCATGCAGGGCAAGTTATTTCTTATCGTTGGGCCTTCCGGTTCTGGCAAAGGTACGGTTATTAAAAAGATGAAAGCTAAGTACATTGGTTTCATTTATCCTATTTCATATACCACTCGTGATCCGCGTGAAGGTGAGGTGGATGGGGATGTTTATCATTTTATTTCACGTGATAAATTTCAGGAAATGATTGATGCCGGGGAGTTTTTGGAATATGCAACGGTACATGAAACTGATTTTTATGGTACTTCCAAAAAGGACATCATGGATGGCTTATCGCAGGGCAATGTGGTGATGAGGGAGGTTGATATTCAGGGTTTTAATTCGATTAAAGAAATTATTCCAGAAGAGAATTTGGTTTCTATTTTTATGAAAGTTGTGGGTGAAGAAGATCTCAAAAAACGTATTTTGATGAGAGGAGAAATGTCGGATGCTGAGTTGGCACGGCGAATGGAAAGCACTCTAAAAGAGATTGCTCAAGCGGATAAATGCAAATACCAAGTAGAAAACAAATGGGGCGAGATCACTGCTTGTGTTGCTAACGTTGAAAAAATCATTCTAGACGAAATAAAAGATATTTATTAACCTCTCATTCTATGGTTATCGGTACTTTGAAGGAAATTAAAAACAACGAAAATCGCGTTGCTTTAACACCTTATGGTGTTCGTGAATTGACGGAAGCTGGCATTGAAGTGTTGGTTCAAGAAACTGCCGGTCTCGGTAGTGGATTTTCGGATGGTGAATACAAAGAATGTGGTGCGAAAATGGTGCGTGATCCTGAAGATATCGTGCGTGCCTGTGATATTTTGGTAAAAGTAAAAGAACCGCTTCCAGCTGAGTATAATCTCTTGGAGCAATTTGAAGGAAAAACACTTTTTACTTATCTGCATCTTTCAGGAGTGGATAAAAGGCTGACTAAATTATTGTTAAACAACAACATCACTGCAATCGCTTATGAAACTGTGGAGGATGAGAATGGGCGTTTGCCTTTGTTGGCTCCAATGAGCGAGGTGGCCGGTGTATTGGCGGTGCAGTATGGCGCGGAATATATGCAGAAAAAACATGGAGGTCGTGGGATTTCTATGGGAAGCATTACTGGAATTGATTCGGCGCGTATTGTGGTGGTTGGTGGGGGATCGGTGGGAGCGACTGCGGCCAAAACTGCTGCGGGAATGGGTTCTCGTGTGAAGCTTTTTGATATTAATCCAGATCGTTGTGAAGAGTTAAATAAGGAGATGGCGGAATATTTAGGTCCGAATCTTGGAAAGAATTTTGAGGCTCTTGTTCCGAATGGAGAAAATTTCGATACAGCTATAGTTGAATGTAACCTTTTGATTGGTGCAGTGCTTGTGGCTGGCCCAAAGGCTCCA
>JAESSS010000077.1 GCA_016763975.1 Candidatus Altimarinota bacterium | reverse complement strand
TTGCATATCCCAGCTAAAAGTTTTGTGGCTGGAATTTGCCCATTCTGTGCCATCATCTCTAAATAAGTGGTAGGCGCCAACATTTGCAATTGATATTACTTGTCCATGCTCGACATTCTCATAGATATTTTGGACCGTGCCTCCATCGCTTCCGAGAATTTGCCAACCTAGAATCTTTCCATCTTCTGCATCTTCATAAACTACTTCTGATGCTTCAGGTTCTGGATCTGGGGTTGGATTTGGGTCTACTTCTACCGCTGGTGGTTTATCCACTTTCTCTAAGATAACTGGTTCGGGAGCGGTCTCAGTAATGTCAGAATATTTCATTAACTTTATATTATCCATCTTGCCTCCACCCCAAATTTGTATCTTATTTATTTCTTCGAGAATTGTTCCTGGCTGGATAATGTCGATGTCTGACTGAAGGTCCCTAATTACCGTGTGCCAATTACCATCTTTGTAAGATGGATCCGTTTGTATGTAAATGAAATCTATACCATCTAAACTTGGGTTCTCAGTCGTAAGCATGATGTATCTATGCCCTTTGTTTGTCTCTACATCCATTCTAATGTTCAAGCTACTTGTTGTGTTCATATCCCAGGAGAAAAACTTGTGAGCAGTGTTGTGCCATTCCGCTCCTTTCTCTTTATAAAGTTCATAAAAGCCCGTTTCAGCCATTTCTATAATATTACCCTGTGTCTCGTTTTCATACTTGTTAGTAATAACGGGATTTTCTCCTAATTTAACCCATTTTTCAGTATTGCCCTCCTCTGCATCTTCATAAATAATTTCACTAATTTCTGGTTCTGGATCGGGGCCGGCTACAGGATATTTCAGCAATTTAATATTGTCTAACTTTCCATCTTTCACTGCTATAAATCCTTTCACCTCTTCAATTATGGCTGCTGGATAGACTTTGTTTAAATCAGATTGGAGATCTTTGAAGATTGTGTTCCAAGTGCCGTCAAAATACATTGATTCAAGCTGGATATATGCACTCCCATAAAGGGCTTGGGTAGCATAGGAGGAATAGATTATTAATTTTTCTCCTTCATCAGTCTGAACTCTTACCCCTACCATTGCATCCTGTGTTTTCATATCCCACTCGAGGAATTTGTGTGTGGGATTGCCCCATTCACTGCCATCATCTTTTAAGAGAGTTATTGTTTTATTATTTTGAGTCGCAAATTCTATGACATTTCCTTGTGTTGTGTTTTCGTAGACATTTGTGGCTGTGGCTGAAGGATCTTCACTAACCCATCCTAGGATTGTGCCATCTTCCGCATCCTCATATATAACAACATCCGTTAGTGGGTTTGGATTTGGGTCTGGGTCTGGGTCCGGATTTGGGTCTGGGCTTATATATTTCAGTCCGTCTTCTATACTTGCGACTAAGTTGTCGCCTGCAAAAATATGTTTAGTAGTTGAGTCTCCTTCAACTTCATAGAACTTATTTATATATAAAACTGATTTACTGGCTGTAGTTTTCTTGACTCTATTGCCTTGGTGGTCGTAGAGGTATTCTTCCATTTCTTCGCCTCCTTGCAGTTTAATTAGCCTGTTTTTATGATCCCAGGTGAATGATCTTTGGCCATCATTTAATATGTTTCCTCTTTTGTCATAGTTAATCTGAGTAATCCCGATTGATGTCACTGCGTGTGGTGAGGCAAATGAATTTCCAATATTCCCATCGTAGAAATAATTACCTTGGTCAGATTTATGTGTAATGTTTCCGATTGAATTGTAGTTATAGTCGCGTTCATGGATCTCACCATTCTGAAGCTCTATTGTTGCGGAAGTGAGCCTGGAGAGGTCATCGTATGCGAAGGTGGATGAGTGTTGCACTTTTGTTGGAGCTACATCGCTGATTTCTTTGATGTTGCCAATCTTATCGTAGCTATACGAGATGTCTTGTAGGCTGGCTTGCCCATGAGTAGTGGTTTTGTTTTTTAGTCGATATAATTCATTTTGGTCATAGTTATTTTCAGTCACAACACCGTTACCATATTCTATTTTTGAAAAGGTAAGTATTGGTGAATATTCTATATTTTCAATAATCTTTTTGTCCCCCTTTTTTATAAATTGAAGTTTTGCTTCTGTGTTGTAACCATACTCAAGCTCCTCTCCATCTGGGTAAGTTATTTTTAAGGGATTGTGTTGAAGATCAAACTCAAAAGAAGTTGAAAAAACATTCCCTTCAATCTCCATGTTTTCTTTTTTAACAATACCCTGTGCTGTATATTCGTATGATTTTTTGAGATCAGGCGTTTCCAATGAGCAAAGTTGCCCCTTTCCGTTTTCACAAGAGTCGTAAATGAAGGTTGAGGTGTGCTCTATACTGCCTTCCAATACTTCATTTTTGATTCTATTAAGAGAGTCGTAAGAATAAACTATTTTGTTTCCACTAGGATCAACTTGGTTGATCAAATTGCTGGCTAAGTCGTATTTATAAGTATATTCACCGACGCTACTATCTCCAGCTACGTGAAAATCTACTCTTTTGCTTCTTCTCCCCATGCCATCGTAGTCAAATTCTGCTAAGTTACCCTGATCGTCTGTTATTTTTGTAATTTGTCCAAGTGGACTATATTGATACGCTGTTTCATAGATAGCTCCGTCGTTATGTTCGTCAACCTTCACCAATCTTTTGAATGCATCATAGTGGTATTCTTTTTTGTTGCCCTCCATGTCGGTAACGGTCTCATTCCATCCTTGATAAGAATGCTTTGTTGTTCCAAGGTTATTATTTGCCGTAGTTACACGATTTAGAGCATCATAGTTAAGGGTAGTTCCTATATCTGATGGTGAGGTATAAGATTTCGGTTGGGAAAGATGAGGAATTGACTCAAACTCTATAAGTCCAATTTTATTGTACTTATAACTCTTCACAATATAAGAGAAGGGATAATCAAGCTCTTCCCTATTTTGAATCAAACGTCCAAATCCATCAAAATAATTAACTGATATTGGACCACCTGCGCCTATTGTATATCTCTTTCTCACAACTGATGAAGGAAATTCAAAATCTTTATAGGAGTATGTCTGTGTAGTCAAAATTTCACTATCATTTGAAGGGTCTGGCGCTGCCTCCTCCTTGATCCTGCCAAACTCATCATAGACGAAAAAAAATATGTGATTGTTTGAATCTGTGATTTTTTCAGCTTGTCCTGATATGTAATGATATGCATCGTATGAAACGGTGTGATTTTTTGAGTTTGTTGTTTTTTTAGGGAAAATATTGTAATCCTCATATTCGATTGTACTAACATTCCCATTGGGGTCTGTAATTTTTGTAACAAGTCCATATTCATTGTATTCAAATTGTTCGTTTGAATATATATTGTCACTGATCCAGTGTTCTTTCTTTGTCAAATTCCCTTTACTTGCCGAACCTAGAGCAAGCTCATCATAAAAAAACCTATCTTCCTTTATAATCACACCATCCTTGTAATAGGTGGTTTTTGAGGGAAGATCTAAGGCCCCACTGTCTGTGTAGCTTGTTATTAACTTAAAATCATCGTCAGCAAGATCTTGAATTATTCCGCCTGATGAAGATACAGAGATTTCACCTAGAAATTCTGTACTTGTAAGATTACCTTGCCCGTCATATTCATATTTTTGTGCTTTGACATCCTTCTCCATTTCAATTTCTATTTCTTCCTCTAATAAGGAAAAACTTGCCCCACCTACTTTTGGTTTTGATTTCCAATTTAAAAATTTTTTGAAGTGATTTTTGCCTGCAGCTGAGTCTATTTCTTCAAGATAGGCCCTGCCAAGTAATCCATATTCTATACTGTCCCCCTGAAGGTAATGAGTTGTTTTGGTTGTCTGTACGCTATTCGATTTTTCCACTTTATCAAAACCTACAAGTTTCCTATCCGTCGGAGAATTGTAATAATAAGCACCTCCACTGTAGGAATATAATTGCCCCGATGGTTCTAAATTCACTTCATCAAATCGGAGCACCATATCGATCATTTGTAGAACATAGGGCAATTCAGGGTTCAATATATTTTTGTTGTCATCTACGTATTCTGGGCTGCCTTTATAACGAAACTCAATATTTCCTCCTTTTTGGGTTTGGAAATTTGCTAAAAGATCAGGGACGTCGCCTTCATGAAGATAAACTGCCTGGTCTGAGTAATTTCGGTAAACAAAATCTAGTAATCCATCTCCATTAACATCTGCCAAAGCAACTCCGTTATCCTCTGTTCCATCATACTTTGTAAACGAAATTGGTGGTTTGTAGCTAGAGTCTTCTTCCCAACCGGTTCCATCTCCTTTGTTTATATAGGCTGTTCTGTTCTCGAAATCCTCATCATTTGAATATATGAAGTCTACCAATCCGTCACCGTTCGCATCAGCCAGCCTTACCCCATTGTCTTGGGGGCAACAACCACTACTACTATAACTAGTAAAATCGATGGGGAGATCGTAACTACCAGTGAAGTCCCAACCATCTTTTCCATTATTCATGTATATCCCGGAAAATCCGTTCTGTGTTGATGTACCTAAGATAATATCTGTTAGCCCATCTCCATTAACATCTGCCAAGCGTGCAGTGTCCTTAGCAAAATTAACTGGAATATCATAATCAACATCAGCTTCCCAACCTGTTCCATCTCCTTTATTCAGATAGACTCCATAAAAAGTCTGTCCGTTCCCATGGCTTATAATATCTGGCAATCCATCACCATTAACTTCTGCAATCCTGACTCCATTATCGTTGCCATTGGCATCAACAAAGTCTACTGGAATCATATAATTTGGATCTGGAATCCAACCTATTTCATCCCCTTGATTGATATAGACCTGTTTATCGCCCCAAGTTTTTGAAGCTATTAAATCGTTTAACCCGTCGCCATTAACATCGGCAATACTGACCCCACTATTCAAAAATGCCATCGGCAAATAATAATTACTGTTTTCTTCCCATCCAGTGCCGTCTCCTTTGTTAATGAAAACTTTTTTTCCTTCTCCTTGGTAATCATAGTTGCCGTGTATAATATCCGGAAGTCCGTCGCCATTCACATCGACTATGCGTGTTCCATAATCATCTCCCATGCCACTAGCGATATTGATGGGAATTGTATATTTGGGATCTTTTGTCCAACCCGATGAATTTGTCTGGTAATCAAAAACCTCTTCCGGCATTTTGTCCGAACCAAATGTAAGTGCTGATTTATACCCCATTTCCCGTATGCCGCTCAAAATTGAACGTTTATTATTTGTGCCTTCTTGGTATTCCAAAAGATACAATCTGCCCAATTCATCTGCAGACTTTGTAATAATTCGGACTACGCTTTTTTTGGTTTGCACCTCGAAACCCCTACGATATGATTTTATCTTGTCTGGACGGGATGACGACAGAAATTCTATTTTTGCTGCACCATATACGATTTCTTCAGGATAAACTTGTCCGTGATCTTTTGTGTATTGATATTTAATTGTATTGCCATTCGTGTCTTCTATCTCTGTGAGCATCCACTTGAATACTTCAGTTGTATTAGAGGGGTTGTACACTCTGGAAGTTGAATCTTGTCCAAAAGTATATTTTGTTCCTTTTTTATCTATGATCGTCCATTTGTTTCCTGACAATTGGTACTTAAGGAAACTTCCATCATCAACTCTTGCTGTGTATGTGTTTTGGAATTCATCTATTTCTATTAATTCTCCCCCCATAGAAGAATAAAAATTGTGATCTTGATAGAGTTTGTTTATTCCGGTTTTATTTACTCGTTGTATATATGGAATATTGATTGTCCATCCATAACCAAATATGTTTTCATTATCTGTATTTTGATTGTTGTAAATTAGTTTCAAATCGGGCTGAAGGCCGTTTCTTCCCGGTGGAACTATAATCGGGTAGGCCATTGTTAGTGCACCTGTGGCTCCGTCTGGCTCAACAATTGGGCCAGTTTTTGACTCAAACGGTTTCAATTCCTCTTTGTATTCATATTCATCATTCCCGACATAACCTGGCGGTGAATCTTCAGGCTTTGGCTGGTTTTCAGTTGTATCTCCTAATCTACCTCCTTCTATTCTAGAACTATTACGATCTTGTTTTACTTCCTCGACACGGATTGATCTGTCAGTGGTTGCATTATTAACTAAGTCTATTATCTCACCACCTCTTATAACCTGAACTTGTTCAGATATGATGCTCTTTTCGCCTCTATCAATTCTCTCTATCCTCACCCTTTCGGCAGCATAAACAGAAACATTCAAACTTGAAAAAATTAAGATTCCCAAAAAGAGAGAACAAAAATACTTATAAATTTTACTGCCTTGCATCATCCTGGACAGTTTAACTAATTATTGCCTGTGTGTGACACTATGCCAATATTTACAGTTAGTCAATTTTTGTGGAGAAAAAAGTGTTGTTGAAGGGGTGACAACACTTTTTTTGAGTTCATTGGCTGTGGCACTGCTGCGAGAGTCAAAAATTCCGGCACGATACAAAAAGAGTTTGATCGAGATTGAGACTGGAGGGTTGAGGAATTTGATGGGAGTGGAGGATAATAAAGCGATTGTGCATGCTTTTGTCGGTTCGGGGATTCCCCTCTATTTACATCCTGACAGTAATTTGTCGGGAAATACTGCGCTGATCGATGCGGATCTTTCGAATGAAAAATATTTTATAATTGAATGGACTTGGGCGGAGCTTTTTTATGATTATGATGAGCGTGGGGCAAATGTTGATAGTACGCTACAGAGTTTTGCCAGTGATGCGGAATTAGAGGAATTTGCGAATGCGAATAGAGAAAAACAATGGATTCCGATTGACGTGGTTTTTCAAAATTATGAACACGACAAAAAGCAGGTTCTTCACGATACAGCCAACTTTGATACTGAAAATTTCTTCTATCAATATCTGCAATCTTTAGAAGGCAAATCAGCATTAGAGAGTTACAAAGATGCAATTTTGCAAAGTACGGGCATGAATATTATGAATTATCAATCTAGTGTGGTCCCTGATGGAATTGAGTTTGATGTTTTGCCGATTACTCTGCCTTTTAATGTAGTGGTCTCCCCTGCTGAACCGGTGGTTTTTAGTGAAGTACCGGATAGTCAGAAACAAAAGGTGAAAATTTCTTTGATCAGTGGAGGGGTGGCGGTTTTGGAGCATACCTATCTTGCTAAGGATTTGGATAATGTGCCTCTCAACTTAAGTTATGAGGGATTTAGTGCGGGTGATGCGGAAATAATTGCGGCTTATGGAGGGATACATGCGACACCTTCGGAATTGGTGGATATTAGGGCGTTTTTTATGGATGACAGTAGCAAATTTGATGGGGCTGCGGCTTTACAGATTGGTGAGACTTTGACGCTTCAGTTTGAGCTGATTGTGGATGGAGTAGTTGCGTATTCTGACCAGAAATTCTCAACTGCGGGAAACAATGAAGGGATATTTATTTCACTTTCCCAAATCCAAAAAGATCCTTGGCTCGACGACGAGGCAGATCCTGATTTTGGTTCATTGGTGATGTTGGAGGGCAACGCGATGATGGCTCGTGAATATTTGCGCAAAATTGATGAGGAATCGAGGGTTATTGAAAAAGCTCTAGATTATCAGTCTAATGTACTGTTTTCCCGTGCAGTGGTGACACAGAACCGTATTTTGAATGAATTTGATGGCACTGCGACTAGTTTTGATTTCAGAGGATTGAGCCTAGATTCCTCCAAATACATCTCAGACTATTCTCGTAGAGGAGTTTACGATACGCACGCCAAGGACTACCGCCTCATTGCCGGTCTAAACAATTCATATCAGGAAGGCCTGCTCTTTCCTCGTCTTTCCAGTTTGGACTCTATTTCGACCGTCAGAGGCCTGCAGCTGGCATACAACGATCCGGCCTATACCGTGCATGTTGTTAGTTCGGAAAATGAGGCTGTGATTGATTCGTTGGATCTTAGTGCCAATACCAAGGCAAACATGCACAGCGATGTGCAGGATGGGCGTACGATTATAACTCCGAATACTTTTGTGCAGGAGAAGAATTGGAAAGGGCTCTTTTATATTTCTTTGGCTGAGGATGGTGGGGCGAATTATGCTATTGGCGAGCAGAGTCAGGTGAATGGGAGTTTTTCGGTTGACGGGGTGGAGTATGATGACTTTTTTGTCTTGTTTAAGGGGAATACCATTGGTGCACAATCTGCTTCTACAGTAGTGCCAAATTATTTCGAACTTGGAGTCTTTCAAGTCTTCTCATATCAAGATATGCCCGAGAAAGTAGGTGGATTGTATTGTTCACTGGAAGAAGAACAGTACAATGCGATGAAGGCAGATGCAGGGTGGCATGATGCATATGGTAAACCTTGTTTCATTGGGACAAAGACTTTTGGCAATGTTATACATCAATATAAATTGGCGAGTAATGGAGCAAAATTTGTAGGTAATATCCTTCCAGGCGCGGAAAATGCATATGTTGAACCTTATGATTATTGGGTAGTAACAGATGCGGTTAGAACTAAAGTAAAAGAATCAACAAACAATTTCCAAGAAGCTAAGTTTGGATTTAGTGCGATTGCCGGGACCTATTACCACGACAGCTATTCTACTGAGGTCTATTACCAGCCAAAAGCTCCGAAAAAAATATCTAATATTTGGCAAGACCAAGCAAACTCCTGGGCGGTTTCCGGGGGCATCAAAAATAAGCTTAAGGATAAGCATTATAAGGGTGGTGTAGTGCTGAAATGGATGGGCTATCCCGTACACCAACAAGCTTCAGCATCGCCAAGTACCTATGGTGACACCGGTGATTACCAAACCTTTGCCGGAGGGCAGATTTATGAGGTAGATGATTATGTGTTTGATGACACTTATTATGTTCCTTATGGAATTTCCAAGACACACAACAGCTCTGACTATGCTATTGGTGTGAAAAAAGGCACTGGTGGTAAGCTAGGCTTCCCTCAAAACGATCCGATCAAAGGTGTGGACGGCTACACCTATCAAGAATTTGAAAATAGTCAGGAAATAAAATGGAAATTTGGGCAGGAGGGCACTGTGATTCCTTTCAGAAAATATCGTTGTGAAATTTATGGAGATGTCACCAATGATCTTAAGCTAAAACTTTACTTTGCGCATGGGGTGACTGATAGTGCAATTTCAATCGCTGAGGGTATTGGGGAAATTCCAGGACTTCTTTACGATGTTGCTAAATATATGGGACATGGTTTGTTTAACTTGGATGAGGTCAAAGATCAAATAGATGGGCTTATTGAGAGTCTGAGTGCCCTTGATATGGATGACTTATTAGCGCTATTGGACGGTGCGAGCAATGCTGCTATTGATGAATGGAAGGCTGCTTATGGGGAGAATGGTTGTTCGGCAAGGGCACGCTATATTGAGGGGAGGCTGGCTGGGGAGATTGCGGCGGTGGTTGTGCCGGTGGCAGGTGCAAACAGTCTGTTAAAAGTTAAGGCTTTAGTGAAAGTGAAAAAAGCTGAACAACTTGTAAAACTTAAGAAGCTAACTGCAGCGAATCTAAAGACATTTGCGGGCTTTGTCACAAAAGGCAAGTATAAGGGGAATATGTTGATGAAGGTGGATGACTTCTTTAAGGAGCAGTTTCCTTGGTACAAGGATGCCCTTAATAGTAAGAGTCCGTTTGCGTTAGATGAGGCCATAGCAGCTGGTTATCTAGATGGCGATCTAAAATATGGCTTTTATAGTTTGGATAATGCAATTGAGAAAATGGATGTACTTTCTGCAGCAGATAATTTTGATGAAATTATGTTTGTAATGAAAAAGAATGGTGACATAGTATTTGCGCCGCGTGATAATTTCCATGATCCATTTCCACACGCGATTCTAAGTGAAGGTGATGATGTTTTAAGCGCTGGAATTGCAAAGTTTGAAAATGGCAAAATCATCATAAACAATCACTCTGGCCATTTTAAACCACATGGAGATACACTAGACTTGGTCAAAAATAGAATAAATGAAGACTATTCCAATATAGATATTATAGTTAATAAAAACATATGAATAATTTGCTCATCCAGAAAGGTATTCAAATTCTGAAGGACTGGAAACACAATAATCCTATTCGTTATGAACGATTTATCAAAAAAATATATATGGGGATAACTGATCAACGTAAAGTGGTAGAAAAAAACGACTTTTTTGCTCCTATCACTGTTGGTGGTGGGATTGATAACAAAGAAGCATTAATAAAAATTTTGGTCAGCGAGATTGGTGAGAAGGGGTTGGAAGAATTGGTCGTTTTTCTCCTGGAAAATGACAATAGCCTAAACAACACAGATACATTTGAAAATTACCAAGATTTCAAACCATATCCATCATACTTAGTATATTTTGCGTATATATTGATATTTGACAGTCCCAAGGGCGTGACACCAAAATCTATTTATACAAGAAAGCTCTTTGATATATTCTGGGAACATCAGAGTAAGCTGAAACCAGGGCTGTATGTAGATTCCGCAAAACATTTCATCCAGCCATTCATAGACAACGGAGCAGTCACACTAGAAGAATTGCGAGAAATAGCGGTAAAAGATTGGTATCGATGGCAGGAAAAAGGATACCCATATTATGGTCCTAATCATGGCTATTTATACTTTATGCACGGCTTTGATGCATGGCTAAAAAAAGAAGAAGAACTCAAAGAAGAATGGTTTAAAAGAACCGAGAAGAAGGCGAAAGAAGAGGGGGCATATTAACAGACAAATTATATGAATAAGCAAATAGAACGAGGCATTGAGATTCTGAAGAGCTGGAGACATAATAATCCTGTTCATCATGAAGATTTTATCAAAGATATTTATCAGGGGTTAGAAAGTGCTAGAAAACAGTTAAGAGAAGATCCAAAAGAAGATTTTTTTTACTCGATTCATGTGGGAGGAGGATTAGATAGCAGACTGGAGCTCCTTGAAGTCCTTACCGAAAAAATCGGTAAAGATGGTATAGAAAGTCTAATTATTTATTTATTAGAGAACGATAATGGATTTACGAATACGGATACATTTGAAAATTACCAAGACTACAAACCATACCCTTCGTACTTAGTTTACTTTGCTTATATAATAATTTTTGATAGTCCAAAGGGTAGTACACCTAAATCTATTTACACTCGAAAACTTTTTGATTTTTTTTGGGAATATCAAGCTAAAATAAGGCCTGGAATAAACGTTCAAATGATAGAGCCATTCATCCAACCATTCATCGACAATGGAGCAGTATCCCTAGAGGATTTG
>JAESSS010000076.1 GCA_016763975.1 Candidatus Altimarinota bacterium | reverse complement strand
CCCAACAAGAATTAATAGAAATCGATGCTGAGATTATTCTCTCAAATACTTATCACCTCTATCTTCGACCCGGTCACGACTTAGTTGAAAAAATGGGAGGTTTGCACAAATGGATGAACTGGGATAGACCGATTCTTACTGATTCTGGCGGATACCAGGTTTTTTCTTTGGCCAAAACTAATAGAGTAAAAATTGATGAAAACGGTGTGGAATTCAAATCACATCTCGACGGATCCAAACATTATTTCACTCCTGAAAAAGCGACAGAAATTCAAGAAGCATTGGGCGCGGATATTATTATGGCCTTTGATGAATGCGCACCGGCCGACTCCAGTAAAAAATATTTCGAACAAGCAATGGAACGAACTCATCGATGGTTGGAACGCTGCAAAAAAGCTCACAAGCGCAAAGACCAGGCACTTTTTGGCATTGTACAAGGAGGAATGTATGCTGATTTGCGCGAAGAATCTGCGAAATTTGTAAACTCCATGGATTTACCAGGAAATGCAATTGGCGGACTTTCTGTTGGAGAAGGCCCTGAAATCATGATTGATATGATCGAAGCCACAGTCCCCCATCTTGAAAAAAATAAACCTCGATATTTAATGGGAGTTGGCACACCAGAAGATCTTTTTGAATGTACAAAACGCGGAATCGATATGTTTGACTGCGTACATCCTACCCGAATGTCGCGGCACGGAGCCTTTTGGGACGAAAACGGACGACACAATATCAAAAGAGAGGAATACAAATTTATAGAAACTCCACTACACGAAGGATGTGACTGCCAGACTTGCAAAAACTACTCCAAAAGTTATCTGCGCCACCTTTTCTATGAAAAAGAAATCCTTTCTCTACGATTGCTATCTATTCACAACCTCCACTTTTTGTTAAACTTGATGAACAAAATCCGCAAAGCCATTGAAGAAAAAACTTTCCAAAAAACGGAGAAATGGCAGGATCTAATCTGAAATCATATGATCGCTCATCTAAAAGGAAAAGTAATTAAAAAGACTAATAAAGGAATTATCCTTTCCACAGGACATGTTGGATATTTCGTACATGTCAGCAAAATTGTACTTCCAATCATCGAACACGAAGCAGAACTATTCATCCATCATCGTATAAAAGAAGACGCATCCGATCTTTATGGATTCCAAAAATATGAAAACTTAGAATTTTTCACAAAACTACTCTCAATTAACGGTATTGGACCAAAAGTGGCCCTCGAAATCCTCAGCGTTCCATCAAAAGAAATTATAAACGCAATAGCCGACAACGACATCGTAACAATCTGCAAAATCCCCGGCATCGGCAAAAAAACAGCACAACGAATCATCCTAGAACTTAAAGACAAACTCGTCGACCTCGACCGCTCACACCAAGGAATTAACGAAGAGGCCATCGACGCCCTGACAAAACTAGGCTACCAACGACGCGAAATATCAGAAAAACTAAAAGACCTACCAGCAGAAATAAAATCTACTGAAGCCATAATCACTCACTTCCTCAAAACTCAATGAAAAACCTCCTAATAACGGACAAAACCAATATCCTCTACCTCTCAAACTTCGCAGGATCTAGCGGATTTATGTTGATCACTAAAACTAAAAAATACCTCTTCACCGATTCACGCTACACCGAACAAGCCAAAACCATTATCAAAAAAGACATCACTCTAGTCGACGTCACTAGGGTTTTTCGCAATGCAAAAGAACTAAAAGAGAACTGGCAAAAAATCCTCAGCAAACACCGCATCACCCAACTCGGCGTCGAAGAATCCAACCTCACAGTTGCTCGCTACAAAAGATTCAAAAAAATGTCAGGATCCAAAGTGAAATTCAAAAACATTTCAGGCCAAATCGAAAAACAACGTATGATCAAAGAGAAAGATGAGATCAAAAAAACTATAAAAAGCCAACGCATTAACGAAAAAGTTTTCCTCGAAATCAAAAAAATTATCGACAAACGCAAACCTGTCACAGAAATAGAATTGGCTACAAAGATCAAAGAACTAGGAGGCAAATTTGGAGCAGAAGACGTCTCATTCGATCCAATAGTAGCCTTTGGAGCACATAGTTCACGCCCCCACCATTCACCAGGCAAACGTAAACTGAAAAAGAAAGACATCGTACTAATCGACATGGGCATGAAATACCAAGGTTACTGCTCAGACATGACCCGCATGATCCTGCCAGCAAAACCCACAGCCTTAGAAACAAAAATATACAATCTAGTCCTCGAAGCCCAACTCGCAGGAATCAAAGGAATAAAAGCCGGCATCACTGGCGAAAAAGCTGACGCCCTCTCCCGCGACATCATCGACGCAGCAGGATACAAAGAGCAATATACACACTCCGGCGGACACGGTATCGGCCTCGATATCCACGAATCCCCCGCCCTTTCCAAAAAAGATCTCTCCAAATTCAAAGAAAACACCATCGTAACAGTCGAACCTGGAATCTACCTTCCGGGCAAATTCGGCGTTCGCATCGAAGACATGATAATAATCACAAAAAAAGGCAACAAAAACCTCACCAAGCTACCAAAATAATACGTGCAAAAGTCAAGCTCTCTCCCTCTACAAACACTGCCATTTAGCATAAAATTACGCGGTCTTAAATTCATAAATATGTGCGGAATATTCGCTTATCACGGGCCAAAAAAGAATGCACCAGAAATGGTTATAGAAGGCTTAAAACGCCTTGAATACCGAGGCTATGACTCTTGGGGTGTTGCCTACAAAAAAGGTGGAGAAATTCATGTTCACAAAGAAGTGGGCAAAATTGGTGACTTTGATTCCAAAAACCTAAACTTCGGAAGTTCCAATATTTCACTAGGCGAAGTAGAGGATCAATACGAAATATCAATGGGGCACTCTAGATGGGCAACCCACGGAAAAGTAACAGAAGAAAACGCCCACCCACATTTCACAGAAGATAAAAACATAGTAATCGTTCACAACGGAATTTTCGCAAACTACCTCGAAGTAAAAAAAGAGTTAGAAGCCAAAGGAAGCAAATTTGAAAGCGACACGGACACTGAGGTCATCGCCCATCTTATTAATGATTATTGCAAAAAACACAGCTTCGAAGAGGCTGTAGACAAAACATGTAAGCGCATTGAAGGCCGCTACGCCATCTTAGTAATGAAAAAAGACCGATCATGCATAATCGCAGCTCGCAAAGGATCTCCGCTCATCATTGGAGTTGGCAAAGAAGAAAATGAATTCTTCATCGCCTCAGACATCCCCGCCTTTCTACCATACACAAACCAAGTCAATTACCTCGACGACAATCAACTAGTACAAATCGACAAAACCGGAATCAAATTTTTTGACATGGAAACAAACAAAGAAATTGAAAAACGCACAATCGAAATCGATTGGACTATAGAAGAAGCAGAAAAAGGCGATTTCGCACATTTCATGATCAAAGAAATTACCGAACAAAAAAGCACACTCACAAGAGCAATCAATCAAGACACCAACATCATCGAAGAAGTAGCAGAGGCTATCAAAAACGCCGAAAATACATACTTTGTTGGATGCGGAACGGCTGGCAAAGTCGGAATGGTTGGTGAATATCTTTTCGCAAACATCGCCAAAAAACACGTAAACTTTTGTTTTGGATCTGAATTTAGCAATTATAAACATTTCCTCAATGACAAAACCCTAATGGTCTGTATTTCCCAATCAGGAGAAACAGCAGATACTTTGGAAGCTATTGAAATCGCAAAAGAAAGAGGAGTCACGATAGTAGCCATTGTTAATGTCGAAACATCTACTATGGCTAGAATTTCAGACATGGTAATTCCTATCAAAGCCGGACCGGAAAAAGCGGTAGCATCAACAAAAGCAACAACATCACAACTCGCAATCCTCACTCTACTCGCCTACGCATGTGATGGAGGCATCAACAAAGGAAAACAACTGCTGATCAACACAGCTGCCCAAATAAACGACATGCTAAACCCTCGTTACGAAGAATATATTCTGAAAATAGCCGAAAAAATAATGCACGTTGAATCAATGTACATTATTGGACGCGGTTCAAATTACCCAATCGCCCTCGAAGCAGCTATCAAACTCCAAGAACTCTCATACATCCATGCTGAAGGATTTGCTGGCGGAGAATTAAAACACGGCCCCCTCGCTCTAATATCAGAAGGTACACCGGTAATTAGCCTCGTTCCAAACGACGAAAACACCAAAGAAATGATTTCCAACACAATAGAAATAAAATCTCGTGGTGGTTATATCATCGGCATTTCACCAGAAAATCACGAAGTTTTTGACTATTGGATCTCAGTACCGGACACCCACGAAAGCTCCCCTATCGTTAATATTATCCCAATCCAAATACTCGCTTATCAATTAGCAGTACTACGAAAAAACGATCCTGACAAACCACGCAATTTAGCCAAATCTGTCACAGTAAAATAACAAATTCCTTGCGCTAGGCTTTTTCACTGAGGCGAGTTATAATTTCAAGGTATACCTCATACCTATGCACAATAAAAATACTAAAATTGTCTGTACCCTTGGTCCAGCCAGTGATTCTGTTCCTGAAATAACCCGTCTGATTCAGGCTGGAATGAATGTCGCTCGACTGAATTTTTCGCATGGAGATCACAAAGATCACGCTCGCATTATAAAAAATCTTCGCAAAGCAGAAAAAAACACCGGCAAAACAGTCGGCCTACTTCAAGATCTTCAAGGACCAAAAATTCGTATCGGAGAAATGCCAAAAAAAGGTATTAAAATTGAGCAAGGAAAATTAGTCACAGTCACAACAGAAAAAATTATCGGTTTTCAAAAAAATGGAAAAGTCACAATTCCAATCGGCTACAAAGATTTATTGAAAGACGTCAAAACAGGCGATGCAATTTTGATTAATGACGGTTTAATTGAATTACAGATCACAAAAAAATATAAAAATCAGCTAACCTGCAAAGTCAAAACCGAGGGCCTAATTAAAACAAGACAAGGAATCAACCTGCCCACAGCATCAATTTCAAAGAAAACAATCACATTAAAAGACAAAAAAGACCTCGAATTCGGATTACGCCACAACGTAGATTTCGTCGCTCTTTCATTTGTTAAATCAAAAAAAGATATCAATGATTTACGAAAATTGATCGAAAAAGCCGGAAAGGACACGCCCATTATCGCAAAAATAGAAAGACACGAAGCAGTAACAAATCTCACTGAAATAATCAGAGCCTCAGATGGAGTGATGGTCGCCCGTGGGGATTTAGGTGTAGATATCGAACCGGAAAGAGTACCAATCGTACAAAAACAAATCATCCGCCTAGCAAACAAACATGCAAAACCGGTAATTACCGCAACACAAGTCCTCTACACAATGGTCAAAAAAGCACGTCCAACTCGCGCCGAAATATCTGATGCAGCAAACGCAGTTTTTGACCACACTGACGCAATTATGCTCTCAAACGAAACTGCAGTAGGCAAATACCCTGCCCGCGCCACAACCACACTCACAAAAGTAGCCCATATTGTCGAAGAAGAACTACGAAAAAACGAAGAAGTTTTGGAAAACATGTTCCGCAAATCATATCACTCAACCCTCAACGCCACGTGCCTCAACGCCTGTGAATTGGCCGTACAAACAAAAGCAGACTTCATTGTTGTTTATACGGAAGATGGATACACCGCACGCCAAATCGCAAAACACCGACTCTACATACCAATAATCACCATCACACCCCAACTAAAAATAAGCCGCAGACTAAGTCTTGTATGGGGATTAAACAAAGTATTCACCGCAAAAATACCAAAGTCATCACTAAGAAAACCTGAAAAAATCATAGAATATCTAAAAAAAGAAAAAGTAATCAAAAAAAATCAAAAAATCGTCATCGTCTGCAATGCCAGCCATAACGAAAAATCAATTTCCACTTTTAAAATATGAGAATCATCGGCATAGACCCCGGCACAGCAATTACAGGATTTAGCATCCTAGAAAGAAACAAAAGCAAACTGACACTGCTCGACTATGGCTGCATCCGAACAAAAGCCGGCACGCCACAACACATTCGCCTCAACCAAATAGCCCAAGACATCGACACACTAATCAAAAAATGGAAACCGGAACAAGCCTCCATCGAAAAACTTTTCTTTAAAAACAATGCAAAAACAGCAATGACCGTGGCCGAAGCTCGTGGAGTAATCATTCAAAAACTTACGGAAAACAACGTAGAATGTCGTGGCTACACACCACTTGAAGTTAAAATGTCCGTTTGTGGATACGGCAGGGCCGACAAAAAAATGGTGCAACAAATGGTCAAAATGCTACTGAAATTAAAAAAAACTCCACAACCTGACGACGCTGCAGATGCCATCGCACTGGCAATCTGTCTAGCAAATGCTATCCCTTTAGAAATGCGCCTCGCAAAATGAACAAATACCTCAAAATATCGTGGACTATCATCATCATCGGATCAATTTTTATTGCTATCCAAGTTTTTTCACCAAGCCCCCAACAAAATGACAACTTAGACCTCAGTAATTTACCTGAAGTCCAAAAAACTCAAGAAGAGGTAATAGACATTGAACTTCCCGAAAATTACACGGAATTAATCAGAAATGGAGATAGATTTTTCGCAGAAGGTGAATTCAAAATTGCTCTAAAAAATTACCAAAGAGCACTCAGCCTAGATCCACAAAACATTGAATTACTCACAACAATAAGCGACACCCAACTCAAAAACAATCAAGCTAACGAAGCAAAAAAAACAATTCAAAAAGCTCTGGAAATTAAACCGAAATCTTTAGAACTAAAACTCAAACTAGTACAAAGCTACTTCAATTTACGTGAAATAGAAAAAGCCAAAGAACTGATTTTTCAACTAGACGAAGACAATCTCCAAGTACAAAACTACAAAGGAATCATTCTCATTCTGGCAGGAGAATACGATCAAGCAGAAAAAACATTCAAAAAGTTAAGTAAAAGTGAAGATCAAGAATTGGCAAAACAGGCCCAAAAATACTTAAACGCAAAAGAATTATTCACATATTTCCAGGAAGGAGAAGAAATACATCTCAAGACCTTAATGGCCAAAGCGCTAAGCGAAAACGAACAATACGAAGCAGCAATTCCACTATTATTCTCCGTTATTGAAGAGAAACTAAATTACCGAGATGCCTGGATCGTACTAGGCTATTCATATCTCAATACAGGCAAAAACCAAGATGCCATAGATGCATTAACTCAAGCGCTTGTGCTTGATGACGAAAAAGCGGAAACACTTTTCTTTTTGGGACTTTCATATCTAGCAAATGAAGACATCAACAAAGCAATTTTTTATATCGAAAAAGCGGAAAAAGCGGGATTCCAACCACAAGAACAAGTACAACTAAAACTAGGCGAACTCTACACAATCAAAGAAAATTACGACCAAGCAGCAAGTAAATTCGAAAACCTATTATCCAGTAATCCCGATAGTCTTAATATTTTTGTCAGAGCAGTTTATCTAAACATAGATAAAATCCAAAACCCTACAAAAGCGCTAGAAATAGCCAAATCCAGTTTGATTGCACATCCAGATTCTGCAATGGGATACAATCTAATCGGCTGGGCTTTAACAGCAAAAGGCGAATATGAATTGGCTGAAAACTACCTCAACAAAGCGCTAAATATTGATCCGCGTCTCGACGCCGCCAACCTCAACTTAGGCTGGCTTTACGAAAAAAAGGGCGTTAACATGCTCGCAAGAGAGTATTACAAAAAAGCTTATTCACTTGGCCAAGGCAATGAAATTTCTAAACGTGCCAGCCAAAGATTCAATGGTTTAAAAGAAATCTAACCTCATAAACTATGACCCTATTTGCTGCAACACTGACCTTTATTTTTGGAACTTTTATCGGTTCTTTTTTAAGCGTCGTGCTCTATCGACTAGATCACAAAAATAAACCAATTATCTTTGGTCGGTCCATTTGCCAACACAGTGGCAAAAAACTAAGAGCACTACACTTGGTGCCCGTTTTATCATGGATGTTTTTGAGAGGAAGATCCGCATACACTGGGGAAAAAATATCAGTTAACTACATTCTATTAGAAGTAATAACTGGACTGACATTCTTAACAATATTCTTCACTTTTAACTTCGTCGACGCCACAGCATCAAACATCGATCCCAATATTTTCAACTACTCAATCGTCTGGCCAACCTTCGCAAACTTCATTTTCCATCTAGCAATTTTTAGTTTCTTCATCATCATTTTCTTTTACGACTTGGTTCACAAAGAAATCCCTGACCAAATATCAATCCCCGCCATCGCTCTAGCTGTTGCAGGAAGTTTGATCTTTGGCCTTCCTCCAATCACTTCAATGTTAATTGGTTCCGTATCAATCGCAGGATTTTTTGCTCTTCAATTTGTAATCTCAAAAGGAACTTGGGTAGGTGGAGGCGACATCAGATTAGGAGCACTAATCGGAGCATTTTTAGGTTGGAAATTGGGAATCCTTGCTGTTGTACTTGCCTATTTTATCGGAGCAATATTCGCAACAGTACTACTTCTAAAAAAGAAAGCTTCTCGCAAAACAGAAATTGCCTTTGGGCCATTCCTCATATTCGGCACATATATCGCAGCCTTTTATGGAAAGGAAATTCTAGCATGGTACTTAAACACTCTTTCATGAAAGCATTAATTCTCGCAGGAGGTGGAGGCACAAGACTCTGGCCTTTGTCCACACTAGAAACACCAAAACAATTCCAAAAATTAGTTTCGGAAAAAACTATGTTGGAAGAAACAGTTGAACGTCTAGATTTTCTTGATTCCAAAAAAAT
>JAESSS010000075.1 GCA_016763975.1 Candidatus Altimarinota bacterium | reverse complement strand
TTGCTCACTGTCTTATTTCATCCCGAAGACCTCAACATGCTCTACCTTGCTCCGGCACTGAGAAGACGTTATATGGACATTCTCCTCTGCCAATGCGACCGCAACTACCTTGTGGCCCTTTCTCAATACAACCGCACTCTCAAACAAAGAAACGCCCTTTTAAAAGCGGTACGTGAAACCCAATTCAAAGGCCAAAATACCGAAAAACTAAAAGCCGATCTCGACGCTTGGGACGTGAAGCTTATAGAATTCGCCACTCCTGTAATCGAAAAACGGCAAGCTTTGGTTGATTACCTCAATAAAAATCTCCCAAAACTTTATCGCAAAATTTCAGGCGACAAAGAAGATCTCAAGGTTGAATACCAAAACAAAATCGTCACAAATTATGCAGACGAATTATTTAACCGCAAATCACGCGACATCATGCAGGCCAAAACAACTGCCGGCCCCCATCGCGACGACCTGAAATTCTTTATAAATGGCCAAGAAATATCTACTTCCGCCTCAAGAGGGGAGTTCCGCACAATGCTTTTGGCCATCAAAATAGCTGAAATTGAGTATATCAAAGCCAAAACCGGCTACATGCCAATACTTCTTCTTGATGATGTTTTCTCAGAACTGGACCTTTCCCGCCAAAAACACCTCCTCAAAGCGATTAAAGGCTGCCAGACCATAATTACCACTACAGACGCCTCAAATATCGAGAATATAGCTAAGGATAACCAAACCTTCACCATTGTCAAAATAGCCTAAAGATGGTATAATACTAGGAAGCATTAATTAAAGAAATGGACCTAGCAAAAATCATCGGCTCAATTCTACTTGCCTGTGTTCCGGCAATAATTTGGGGCTACATTTTCTACAAGAAACACCCTGGTGGGCGTAGATTAACTGCAATTACTTTCATTTCGGGAGCATTGGCAGTTTTTCCGATACTTTTATACAAATTTTCTTGGCAATTTTTCCCTTGGATCAACGCCTTTCGTATAGCTGATTTCTACAAAAATGATGTTATTGGCTTTTCCAACTTAGCTCTATTGCCACTTTCCATCATTATCACTTTTATGATTGTTGGTATTATTGAAGAGTTCATGAAAATGTTCGCTGTCAAAGCTGTCGACGACACAAAATTACGCAATATTGATGATTCAATCGAATTCTTTATTATTGCAGCTTTGGGTTTTGCTTTTACCGAAAACATCCTTTATTTCTACAATATTTGGATCACACAAGGGCCGGTAAACCTTTTGTTACCATTCCTTTTCCGTTCATCCTTTTCTACCTTTGCTCATCTTATTTTCTCCGGAATTCTTGGTTATTATTATGGAATTGCTCATTTTGCCAAACCAATGCTTCAAGCAGAAATTCGTGGCAAAAGGCATCATTGGATCAACAAAATGCACGGCTGGTTTCATTTCAACAAAGAAACAATGTTTTATGAAGAACGCATGATGGAAGGCCTACTGATCGCTATTGGGCTCCACGCACTCTTTAATATTTTCCTAGAAATGAATTGGACCTTCCTAATCGTTCCATTTCTTGTGTTTGGATATTTCACTTTGAATTATCTCTTCGCAAAAAAAGAAAATCACAAAAACCTCGGCAATCTCCACAACGGCTGCCGTAATCATCCGGCTAGCAGATCCAAATTCCGACTAAAGCGTGTGAGAAATTCTTAGGTCCAAGACCTTTTCTTCACTAAAGTTTTTCAATAACAAATCTCTCTCTCCAAAGGCTTTTTGAGGTGCAAGACCGATTAATTCACTTTCCAAAACCTCCACTCCCAACTTCTTCGCAGCTTCTTCAACAGCTGCAAAAGCATCACTCATATTAGTCTCCCTATAATTCACCAAGTTCATCGAAACTTGTGCACATTCTTTCAACATTAAACCCAAAGCTTTCAAACTAGGAATCTTCCTCACCCTTCTAGCAATTTCCTTCGCAATTCCTAGATCCAAACTTTTTAAATTCACATTATAAGCCACCAAAATATCTCTAGCTCCCACAACCGAAACCCCCGCGCTGCCAATCTCTCCTCCAAAATCCGGCTCACCACCATTCTTCCTCACTTCCGCCAAATTTGCCCTCTCCTCAATCAAAGCAGCTTTTTCATACATATAAACCGGCACTCCCAATTCAGCCGTAATCCTCCTCCCCAAATCCCTCGCCATCTCCACCACCTCCTCCATCTTAAGCCCCACCAATGGAACCAAGGGAAGCACATCAGCCGCACCCAGCCGCGGATGAACCCCTTTGTGACTACCCATATCTATAAGCTCCGCGGCCTTCTCCACTAATCGAAAAGCCCCCTCCACCACATCATCTGGATCACCCACAAAAGTAATAACCGTACGATTATGATCTCTATCACTTTCCACATTCAAAACATCAACCATATCCAACACCCCTACAACGGCATCAATCACCGCAGCATCCCGACCTTCAGAAATATTTGGCACACACTCAAGAATTTTACTCATATTTCGAGTTTAATCATCACCCCACCTCTACGTCAATATTTCCGCTATTAGCCCCCTAAGACAAGCCAAAAATTCATCGTTGCCAAATCAAAAAAAGCATGTTAAGATCCAAACTTGCGTATCTAAGAATTTTTTCAAGAAAATGGCACACGACAAAATCATCGTAAAAGGGGCTAGACTCCACAATCTCAAGAACATCGATGTTGAGATTCCTCGAGACAAATTGACCGTTATTACTGGTCTCTCTGGCTCAGGTAAATCTTCGCTCGCTTTTGATACAATTTATGCTGAAGGGCAGAGACGTTATGTCGAAAGTCTTTCTACTTACGCTCGAAACTTCTTACAATTGATGGGAAAACCTGACGTTGATTCTATTGAAGGACTTTCTCCTGCAATTTCTATTGATCAAAAAACTGCACCTCGCAATCCGCGTTCTACAGTTGGAACTGTGACAGAAATTTATGATTTCCTCCGTCTTTTGTACGCAAAAGTTGGAACACCTCACTGTCCTGATTGTGGCAAACCAATCGAACGTCAATCATCACAGCAAATTCTTGAGGCAATCGCCACAATGAAGATAGATACAAAAATTCTAATCCTTTCACCACTTATTCGTGACCGCAAAGGTCAGCACCTCAAAGTTTTCGAAAAAGTTAAGAAGGAAGGTTTTGTTAGAGTACGTGTCGATGGGGAAGTGCATCCTATTACGGATCTTCCTGAGTTGGATGAAAACAAAAGACACAATATTGAGATAGTTGTTGATCGTTTAGTAGTTAAAGATTTAGGCAAAAAATTTAAAGAACTTTCTACAGGTGAAAAACTGGACATTCCTAATCCAAACCGCACAAGATTGGCAGATTCTGTCGAAACTGCGCTCAAATTTGGTGAAGGTCTTGTCATAATCGCAGAACACAACTCAGACAATCAAACAACTTATTCAGAGCATTTTGCTTGTCCTGACTGTCACGTAAACATCCCGGAAATTTCACCACGTAATTTCTCATTCAACAGCCCACATGGTGCTTGTGAAGAATGTCACGGTCTTGGTACAAAACTAGAAATCGATCCAGAATTAGTGATCCCAAACAAAAAATTAACACTCGCAGAAGGAGCTATCATGCCTTGGTCTACTACAACATCTCACCTCACTTGGTACAACAAAATCCTCGCTGCTGTAGCAGATGCTCATGGTTTTTCTATGAATATGACAGTTTCCAAACTAAACGACGAACAACTGAAACTTGTGTTGTACGGAGATCAGAGTGGTCGCAAATACAAAGTGGATGTAAATAAAAATGCTGAAAAAGATTCTGGATTTAGCGGTGAATACGAAACCAAATTTGAAGGTGTCATTAACAACCTCGAACGTCGTTATCTCGAAACCGACTCAGATTATGTACGCAAAAAAATTGAAAACTTCATGCGCATTCTCCAATGTCCCGGTTGTAAGGGCCAAAGGTTGAAAGCAGAAATTCTCGCAGTGACAATCGACAACAAATCAATCATCGACATCACCGAATATTCAGTCAAAAAATCTATCGAGTTTTTTGCTCAACTCAAATTAAGCAAAATGAAGCAAGAAATTGCCAAACTCATTTTAGTAGAAGTACAAAATCGTCTTTCATTCCTCAATAACGTCGGACTCTCATACTTAACTATCAATCGTTCTGCCAACACACTTTCGGGTGGCGAAGCACAACGTATCCGTCTCGCAACTCAGATTGGATCACGTCTCTCAGGCGTTATTTATGTATTAGACGAACCAAGTATCGGTTTGCACCAAAACGACAACGACAAGCTCATTAAAACACTCGTTTCCCTTAGGGATCTTGGAAATACTGTAATAGTAGTGGAACACGACGTTGATACCATGCTTGCAGCCGATTATCTCTTAGATATTGGTCCTGGTGCCGGAAAACTTGGTGGCCAAGTAATTGCCGCCGGAACTCCTGAAGAAGTAATGAAAAACAAGAATTCAGTGACCGGTCAGTATCTTTCCGGCAAACTTGAAATCGCTGTCCCAAAGACTCGTCGCAAAGGAAATGGCAAATTTATTGAAATAAAAGGGGCAACAGAACACAACCTCAAAGAAGTTAATATCAAATTCCCACTCGGAACCTTCATCGGTGTCACGGGTGTATCAGGTTCAGGCAAGTCAACATTGGTCAACGACATCCTGGTTCGCGTCGTAGCCAAAGAACTCTACGGCTCAAAAGCTATGCCGGGAGCTCACAAAGACCTAACTGGAATAGAAAATCTCGACAAAATAATCAACATCGACCAGTCCGCCATTGGCCGCACACCTCGTTCAAATCCCGCGACCTACACCGGAGTATTCACAGAAATCCGCGATCTTTTCGCCCAAACCCCAGAAGCTAAACTTCGTGGCTACAAAGCCGGTCGCTTCTCCTTTAATGTGAAAGGTGGACGTTGTGAAGCATGTGCCGGTGACGGAATCAAAAAGATCGAAATGCACTTCTTACCGGACATTTACGTGCCTTGTGAGACCTGTAAAGGTATGCGTTACAACAATGAAGCTTTAGAAGTTCGCTACAGAGGCAAAAACATTTATGAAGTCTTAGAAATGACTGTCGACGAAGCTCTCGAATTTTTCCAGGCTATTCCTAATGTAAAAACCAAGTTATTCACTCTTAATCAAGTAGGTCTTGGTTATATTCACCTCGGTCAATCCGCTACAACTCTATCCGGAGGTGAAGCTCAACGTGTGAAACTGGCTACTGAGCTCTCAAAACGCTCTACCGGTCAAACTCTCTATGTTTTGGACGAGCCTACAACTGGTCTACATTTCGATGATGTGAAGAAACTACTCGAAGTTCTACAAAAACTAGTCGAGAAGGGTAATACCGTACTAGTGATCGAACACAACCTCGATGTCATTAAATCAGTGGATCATATCGTTGATATGGGACCTGAAGGTGGTGATGCCGGTGGAATGGTTATTGCACAAGGTACTCCTGAAGAGGTGGTACAAGAGAAGAAATCTTTCACAGGGAAGTGGTTGAAAAAACTACTCTAGAACATAGTTTCAGATAGGGGAACGAGCTAAGCTTATTTTTGGTGTACTAGTTTAATGTTTAATTAGATTGTGTAGACTTTAATCAAATTGTGTCAGATTGAGCATGAAGATGGAATTTGCATAGGGTGAAACGGTCTAGACTTTAACTAACTAGGGTTAACTCGTCAGAACTGTTGCAAAGTTGTTTTAGCTGTGCTAAATTTCTAATTACAGAAACGTTATTTGAAATCGCAGGAGAGTATTGAAGGTTTAGCTTAAAAATGATAGAGTTTATTAAGTTGAAAGCAATTTCACTTAATTTAATTAAAGATAGCTTAATCTAACTATGATCGAGAAACATCTTACTACTGAACAGGTCTCCAATATCCTCCAAGTCCATCCATTCACCATTCTCAAGTATCTCAGAGAAGGTTCACTGAAAGGGGTTAAGCTCGGAAGAGTTTATCGCATCAAAGAAAGTGACGTTGAAACCTTCCTGGAGGAAAGAGCAGTGCATGGAAATAAAAGTGCAAAGAAAAAGCCCAAGATTGAAGAATCTCAGGCACCAATGCACAAGATACCGAAAAATAACGAAACGGACGACGATCACTATTACATTATATAAATCCCAAACTGACATGATTATTCACTGCCTTGCATGCGGAAAAGCTGTTTCCAGCCACACAAATTGTTGTCCATATTGCACGGCGGACGTTTCCCCCCTCACTCTAGAACTGAACGGGATAACAAGTCAGGATAGTCATCAACTTAAGGACAGGCTCAAAAATTTAGTTTTCGGCCTGGTCCATAGATAGAATAACTGATCTTATTATAAAAATCTTCGATCTCCATTAGTCCGATGCCCAAGGACTAATAAACAAAGACCTAGGAAAGCCCCAAAAATACCTCAGCCTGCCCGGCCGAGGTATTTTTGTTTATATCTTCACAAATTGTACCTCAGAGCCCAAAGCAGGACTGCCAAGTGCTTTATGTCCACTAGGGCGCTCTCCATCCGGCCATCTCAAAACAAGTTCAATGTAATCCGCATCTCCATCTGCTACATTGCCATAAATTCCAAACTCACCACTAGGAACGCGAGCCAAACAATCAGTAAAATGAGCTTTCACTGGCTCATTTCCATTCATCTTCACTCCAACAACTCCATCATCATTTCGGGCACTTTGCAGCTCACTGACCGCCCCCGTCCCTCCTCTAAGTTTCAACCTACCATTCCCAAAATTATCTACATACACCAATTTGGTACTTTTCCCATGATTCGGAATGATTCCTTTGTCTACTCTCTGCAAATGCTTTGGCTTTTGACGCGTCCTGGCCACGACAGACGATCTAAACTGCTCCCTCTCACCGTCAAAATGGGGATGATCTTTGTTGGGAATTTCAAACAACGCAACAACACGCCGCCTCACATAGCTCAAAAGGGATAAGGGAGTAGCCACTACTTCTACACCGTTATCCAAGATGGCCAAATAAAAGTGAGAGCCATTAGGGGTTTCACTATCTCTTTGAGCTGAATTTGCCAAAACGATCACTGCTTTATTATCCAAAGTCCTCCTTGCGGCCCTTATATCTGGATGCAAAAGCAGATTTCCCGCCCCAAAGCGACCAGCGATGGGGTGAGCCTTAAGCACTTCTTCCACTGCCTTATCCACCTCCGCCCTCACACCATCCACAAGCTGAGCAATCAATTCCACTCCATAAGCTCCTAGTTCAAGGCTCTCACCAATTCCTGACTCACTATCAGTGAAACGGAGATGTCGATATCTGCTGGTCAATCGTGCATCAAAGTCATCTCCAGGAGATATAGTGTCACTCACAATATGCAGTGCTGCCGTAGGACGCCACAATAGTTTTCTTTCCTCTCTGTTCGGGCCATAGTCCAATTGACGAACTGTATTTAATCTAGACATAAAATTATTGATTATTAAATAAAAAGGCCTCCGGCCTTATTAGAAAGCGGAGACTTCAGTTCTTATTAATCAGAACCTACTAAAAAAGCCTCCGCAACAACATCATCATCATTGATGATTGTCCTTGGAAAGCTTGTTTTGTGGATTCAAATATATTCATTGATCACCATAATAGCGCTACAATAAGCCAAAGTCAAGTGCTACTGCCCAGGACACTGCCTAGCATTCACAGTGTCACTACACTGTTCGACCGCTCCTATAGGCTTAAGAGAGGCCTTCAAAGTTGCATCAAACTGCTCTAGTCCTTCGACGAAGTTCTTGATCGCATCATTCCCGGTATTTTTGTAGAGGGCCTCGTAGCGCGCTACAAATTGTTGTCTTTTACCATCCAAATCCTGACGCTTTTCCGCACGAGTAAAAGCATTGAGGAAGTCTTTTTGGCTGATGGCTACTTCAATTTCTACTCCATCGTCGCCCACAATGTTTTTGTATTCAGACAAAATCTCTTCAAAGGCATCCGATGGGGCCAAGTTATTCACATTCAAAGTAACTAGACCCGAGAAGAAATCTTTGTAGGAACTTGCTGCTTGTTCAATCTTTGCCGCCCTGTTGGAAACGCTTTTTTCCAAATCCTCCCAAGCTGGAGCTACTCCTGCTGAGGAATCAATAAATTCTTCCCATTTCTCTTGAACCACATCCCAATCAGAGCTTTCACAAACTACATAAGATTTGCTGCGATTTTTATATTTAACCTGCATCAATTTCATGAAATTACCAAAATCAGCCTCAGGTATATAGTCTGTTCCCATATATTTTTCCCTAATGTTAGCCTCCAAAACGGAATGATCAGTAAACAAAGCTTTTTCATCTTCAAGTAGACGAGTATTTAGACCGTAGGGCAGGCTGGCAACAATTGTGCCGTCAACCACATGCCTAACATAATAAATTTCTGCACTTATCTTATAAAAAGCTGCTCGGAGTGCTGGAATATTTTGATTATTACAAGTGAGGAATGATTCTCGGATGATTTTCTTTATTTTGTCGCGTTGTTTCATCAATGAGAGCACATCTCCACTCTGACATTGATTACGTGCCAAAACATCCACCCAGGGCTCGTAGAGACCTTCTGCAAGGCCGTCCACAAAGATTGATGACCTCAGGAAAACACCAAAATCAATATTGCCCTTGGCGATACAGCGCCCCAAACTCAAACTATCACCAACAAAGGCATCAAACTCCTCTTCTTCAGCGGCATTTACAACAGTGCCTCCCAAAACCAATAGGGGAATGAGCAGGGCCACTAATTGTTTAAACGGTTTTTTCATAATCAATCAAATGTTGGTTTTTTCTTAATTGCCTGACATGCATCAGTATTTATATTGGTAAAAATTTCATTAAATCCTTCGAAAAATTTATTCATCTGATTAATTTCCCTCAGAACATTCTGTGAGTAAAGCATCATATTGCCACCTCTTCCTGCACTTCTTAAAATTTCTATTTCATTCAAAGCCTTGGCCTCTGCCTCAAAACGACTTTTATTCACATCCAAAATCAACTGTTGCCTACTGGCATCATTAGGAGCTCCTTCCAATAAATATTTCGTCTCAACCTCCACCTTTGGATACAAAATTGGCTCATACTGCTCCACAAAGGCATTCCATTCTTCAAAAATATTATTTCCCACAATCAAATCATCATTGGGCGGAGTAGAAACTGGCGCTGAAATCGCAATAAATTTCATATCAACAAGTGGCAGCTCAAAAGACCTTTTACATTTAGCAGATTCCAACAAGTTACCACTGGCTTTGTTAGGAATAAGCGAATGTGAGACAGTTTCATTCATCAACTCATTAATCTTTTCAATTTCACAAAGCACACAACTATCTCCTGGCGTATAACTCGACACGGTTTTGTAAATCAGCTCTGTATCAACACAAATAGAAGCCGAAGCCGAAAATCCCGTTGTAGCAAAACCCGCAGCTCCACCAGCCAAACTTCCTCCATCAACAAAATCCCTAATATTTTCATACACTGTATCTTTTTCTCCCAAACTTCTAAATCCAGCGCCGGCAAACTCCGCGTGCGCAAGACCTTGATTGGCGGCGCCACTCCCCGCATTCAAACCCGGACACCATGGTGAACCCCAAGGATCCGCTGGCGCAGCCTTGATATTGCCATTTTCATCTAGCACCAAAGCATTTAACTGAACATCATCTCCAAATCCACCAACACCTCCACTATCCCCACCACCATCATCCCCACCACCCGCAGTATTTTCATCAAAATCATTCAAAGAAAAGTCGCCTTCCAAACAAACATCCTTTGCCAGATTTTTCGCCACCAAAGCATCCTCATTCCCACCATCATCAAAAATTCTATCCAAAGCAAACTCCGCCACCCCAATAGGGTCATTCAAAAATTCACTATCCGCCAAAAAGGCATCCGTCTTGGTCTCCTCTCTATCACTTGGCAAGAAAATAGAGGCTAATTCCCCTTCAAAAGGCTGCCCCACACTAACATTGGACTGCTCAATAAAAAGAATCTCTTCAATTACATTTAAATCGTGGATCAAATCAAATCCCGAATTGCCCAAATCTCCATCAGCAAAAATTTCAGATGGGCTAATGCCCACTTCCAAATCCTTTTCCAACTCAAATAGTTCTTTGATATCTCTATGATCTTTCTGAATTTGTGCCACAATCTTAAACGCATCTTCCTGACTAAAATTTTTCCGTTCAGATTTAGAAAGAATGCCACTGACACTGCCATTAATCGCTTGTTCAGCCTCCACCACAGTCATTCCATACTGTTTTGCCAATTCTTTCAGAGTCTCATTTTCGGGGAAAACAATTAACTGATCATAAGCCAATTTATACATATTTTTGCCTTGTTCAGAAGGATCAAAAACTCCAAACACATCATTCCAATCAAAGAAATCATAAGTGGTGAAGGTACTGCCAGCCGCATCAACCTGCCGAGAATCGTGGCTCACGATCATTGTGCCGGAAATTATTATTCCAGCGAGCATACCTACTATAATTGGCGAAAATCTTTTCATATTATTCACATATTTCTGAAGTGGCATCAATAAACCGCCCTGGAAATTCTTGCACTTCTTTGCGCACGTCTTCCAACGCTAATTTATATTTAACTAGATTTTTAATTATGTCCTCATAACGCTCATGCATTACATAGGCCAGTGAAAATTCATTATAAACTGCCAAAGCCGCATCCAAAGTCCTCTCCGCATCGGCCATCTCTTTATCAATCTGAATATTTTTCAAAGCAGTAGCCGCCAAAACATCGATACTTCGATTATTACTACTTATCCAAAAACTTTCCGCAAATTCACCCTTTCTTAAATTCATATCCTCCAAGAAATCCATCAATCCATGCAATGCATCATTCGATAGACAATAAGTACTGACATTGTCTTCACCGCAATCCTCAGCCCTTTCTGGCGCCAAAAAGTTCGGATCTTCCCAATAATTCTTTTTATCCAAAATCTCCACCAATTTTTCAATCCTCTGGTTAAAAAGTTCATTCATTTCATCGTGATAACCAATAGCACTCAATGATCTACTACCAATTGCCCCGGCTTGATACAAGGAAAACCCTCCGTAAATCACTGTTACAGTAAACAAAGTCGAGACCAGAGATGTGATTAGTTTTTTATACATTGTTGGATGAATCCGGGTAATTTATTTTTAAAGGTGACGTAAAATCCATACATTTTTGCGATTGCCAAATGCATGTCCCTTACCTTGCCATTAATTGATTTATATTTTTCTATCATTACTGTCGTTTGTTTTTGAACGCTGGTCGAACGTACATGTGAAATCAGTTTGTCTTTGGCCACTTGAATATAAGCTTCTGTAATTTTTTGGCATTGGGCATGAGATTCTATCGCTTCTTCAAAGGAAACTCCCGCTTCGCGAGTAGGAGTTAGACTTAGGTAAATTGAGCGTAAAAGATCTCGATGTGTGCGATATCTGGCGATCGCTGTTTTGGTCAAAGTACTTGTCGAACTTTTGTTTTCGAAGTTTTGTTCCAAAAATTTCAAAAAAGAAATTGTTTCTAGATCAAATTTAGCTGACAAAACACTGCGACAGCTGCCAAAATCCTCAGTTCTCAACAAATCATCCACCGCTTCTCTAGCACTATCAATACCAGCTTGATCCGGTGCACTAACTGCAAAAGCCACAAAAGTACTTTGAAACACGCTCAACAAAATAAGTAGAGAGGCAGTTTGAATTTTCAAAAGATTTTTCATGGAACAGAATTAATTATAACCTTTTCGCTCCTACTTAGCTCCTGATTTTCATTATCAAAAACAAAAGCTTCAAAAGTATCTCCCGCTGCCAAATCAGCTTTCGGTACAAAAGTCGAAGCACATGGGCAAGAATTACAGTCGGAAGGGATTAAGAATATGCCGCTACCGCTTTTGCCTTCAACAACATCCCCATCATCCGAACCATCAAGTGGGTCGCTATGATCTTCCAAAACCTCTACTCCATCACCAACTCCACCACCATCTGTATCAAATTTTTGAGGGTCAGTTCCGTATATTTGAATTTCTGTAATATCTGTTAATCCGTCGCCATCACTATCACGAACTGTATCATCGGGATCTAGAGGATCAGAACCAAGTTCAAACTCAGTATTGTCATTGACCCCATCTCCGTCGCTATCTTTTTCATTTGGATTTAAATTTAATATGCACTCCGCACCATTACTTAATCCATCACCATCCTTATCAGCATTTGGATCAGAAATATCATATTTCTCTTCACAATAATCACTGAGGCCGTTGTCGTCTTTGTCGATCTCAAAACAGTTATAAAAGTTTAATACTCGTTCAGCACTTTCAATCAATTCTTCCTTTTTCATTGCAGCATCAGGTTCTTGAGCTTCAGACGATGAGACCACAAAGTTATTGATCAACACACCACCATCAGCCAGGAATGGAGTGATATCCAAAGCAACTTTGATAAATGGCGCATACCAAGGCACTCCAATACTTACATTGCTGAGATCGAGCACTCCCTGCATCTCCAGAGCTTCTAGAATGATCTTCACCGCCTCTGCTCTTGAAATAGTATTATTCGGCTTAAACGGCTCATTCTCCTCACCCTGATAACCGTGTACAAGCCCTCTAATCGCCGCTTCTTTGATATAAGATTCTACTCCCAGATCAGAGAATGCCGCAGGGGATAGGTAAGCTTCTTCACTCGGTTCGATACAAAGTAGGGGTAGCAAAACCTCCACAAATTCTTTTCTAGATATAAAGGCTTGAGGATTCACAAACCCTCCTTCATCAGTTTGAATAGCATCAATAATTCCTAAACGATTTAGTTCTTCTACTATGCCACTAAGTCCCTGATCGATATCTTTGAATTTCTTCTTTTTACTAACACTACTTTTCACCAAAGAATCAATTGAAGCCACATCCACAAAATTTACCGGAACATTCTGAGCAGGGGACATCTGCACTTCACTTCCTGCCGCAATATAAATCTCCGCAACAACCTGCCCATCAAAAAGCAATTCCATCATCAAAGGATCGATCACATGATTATTTGATTTTTTCTGCACAGCCATTCTATCGTCCAGCATCATAATATTGCCGCCGCTATCAATAGTCGCTAACTTTTTATTTTCCAATTTATGCACCAGCATCACAGCACCTGGGAAACTGAGAGAATTAGCAGGGATTTTCACAAATTCAAAGTTATCACTAATATCAATGTCACTGACATTTACTCCGGTCATCCACCAGAAGTTTTCAGCATTAATATCCAATTCTTCGTGAATACTGACATCAATATTTGCATCAGCCACAAGTGCAACTTTACCTAGCACTAAGCCTGAACTATCCTGGATCTCAAAGTTATTCCCATTCACCACTACTACATACCCTGGAGCAAAAGCTCCCATATTTCCCGTTTCAGGATTAATCTCAGCCACAACCTCGCCCAGTGCATTCAAAACCTCGATCATATGATCCAGATCGAAATCTTGAACAGTAAATCGACCATTATTATCTGTCAGCCCTTTGTACACGATGTCATTGAATGGCACTTCAACCAATTCACCTTGAACCACTCTTTCAATCCAACGTTGGCGATGTAATTCAAAAGGCAATCCCGGCGCACTTGGCACAGTAGAGCCGCTCGCTTCACCATTGTTTGCCATTTCCTCATCAAGCTCAATTTGCGGTTTGATCACAGTGATGGCCAACTCCTTTTTCGCAGCATTGCCGGATTGGTCTAACACAGTGAGCACAAATTTATGCACTCCGACATCTCCTTTGTATTTGAATGGTCCAATTCTGAATTTCGGATTCGAACGAGGACCTTCACCCGGTAGCGCAGATGATGATTCTGGAGCAATTTTTGTTAGCTCACCTTTGCCTGAGAAGGGTAGTGCTTGTAGATAATAATCTGTTATTTCTCCATCAGTATCAAAAGATCCACTCGCATCCAGTTCATAATCTTCAAACATGGCAATCTCGATATTATCACCGGCCAGAATAGGGAATGGAGCTTCTTTGTCTGCACAAATTTGAGGTGCCAATACTGCATGATCAGAAATCATCGTTGAATCACCATTTTCATCAATTGCAAAAACATAAGCGTAATAAGTGCCATTTTCCAATTCCAAAGAGAGTCGAGTCGCATCTGTAGAATATCTCTCAGCCTCATTTAGATCCTCATAAAGTGAATTTTTCACATAAACCTCATAACTCACAGCTCCTTCATATTCATCCCAATCCAAATCCGCAGTTCGATGGTTTTCATATCCGGAAACAACTCCTTGCGCACTAACAGTAGAGCTATAATCCGCAATAGAACTGATTAGGAAATCTCCGATAACATCACCCTTTGAACGCTTTTTAGTAATTTTATGATTCTTCTTCACATAAACATCAGCTCCCATTGAATAAACAATATCAATGTCTCCATCATCGTCTACATCGTCAAAAAGTGTTCGTAAGTTGCCGCCCAATTCAGCACTATAATTTAATACATTTTGATTTATACCCTCGGCAGTAGCGACAAAAAATCCTTCCGGTGCCGGACTTGGAGCTGCACTGGCGATAGCTTGCTGAGGATTTGCTGCAATTGGATTAGACTCACCATTTTGGGCTAGTAGGCGATTAACTTTTGTTTTGTCATAAAGTGGAATTTCTCTTACCAAGTTTTCTACCGGCACAGTTTGTAATGAAGCAAATTGCCTCACACTGGCATCTTCTTCAGCAATAACTCTTGCAAATGAGTTGTAATCAACGATTTCTTCTAACAATGCATTATTTTCATTGAGATTCTTGCTGTAAGCAATTAGCGAATCTCTCACTTTTTCTAAGGGTTGAACCCCCTCGAATATTTCACGTTTGGCGATATCTCTTTCTACTTCGGCAATACTGCGATTAAGTAGAGGATCGTCATGCTCTAAGAAAATTTGATCAGCTACTAGATGATATTCCTCAGGAAGTTCTTCTTGTTCTAGTCCATCGATATATTCTTGAATAGTTGAGCTCAAATTCTCAATATTCCCAGAAACTTGATCAGCTCCTTCAAAAGAAACATCCTCCAAGCTTTCCTTGATCGCGTCATTTACATCTTTCTGAGCTTTATCAATCACGCTTTTGATCGTCTTGTCGATAACGGTTTGCAGCGGCAAAGTTGTATATTCATTCACTTGATTTACCAATCCTTCAACTCCTTGATTCCAAAGGTCTACACCTTTGTCAGCTGCTTGATAGATGAAATCCGTATCGATTCCAAAACTGGTTTTTGCGTTAATGCGAATCTCTTCCACATAGTCGTACTGAATGCCGGGCAGTTGGATACCTAGCTCTTTCAGCAGTGGGAGAGCGGCTTTGACGTTACTTTGTGTTAGCGTTTCAATCTCAGTGGCGAGAGTACTTTCAGGCACTGGAATAAATCCTGTTTTCAGTAGGCATAGTATGCGTAATGCCGGTTTGATACTGCTGACCATCTTTGAAACTACGTCCGGTAATTTTGGAATTTTTGGTGGTCGAGGAAGGTCGGGCAGTTGTGGTAGTGGAAGAGGTGGAAGGTTGGGAAGGGCAGGAAGTTGGAATTCAGGGAAATTGAGAACCCAATCAGGAAGTTCCAACTTTTCTACTTCAAAACCGGGGAGGGTGAGCTCAAAGTTTGGTAGTAGAATTTCTGGTAATTTTAATATGCTATCAAAATTAATTGTTGGTAGATCGGGTAGTACAATTGGCTCAGGCTGGAATGTTAGGTCAGGCCAAAGAATTTTCGTTCCGGTTTTTAACTGTGAGATATCAAAAATAATATCCGGCATTTTAGGAATCGGAATAATTGGTGGCTCAGGAATAGCTATGAATAGATTCATCAAAAGACCTAATTTGCTGTAGCGATCATTTTTACATGAGTCACAAGATTGTTGGTAATCAACCGAAAGATCGAGGATTACTTGCCAATCTTTAAAAGTCCTAATCACATCTTCCACCGCCTTCATCCAGGAATCGATAGTTTTTAGTTGGCGTTTCATATATCCACCGGTGTAATCAATCACTGCATCCATGTAACAAACTATCTGAGTCGCATATTGTGATTCAGCCTGTCTCCAGTTCAAAATTTGCTGTGGGATATTGGCAATTAGATCCAGTTTGTCGAGCAGTGAACGTACAGAAGAAATCAAATCTTTCATGTCCACGGTCAGTTTGTCGCAGAGAGTTAGGCGTTCAGGACTAAAATCACATGACCAATAATCATAAAGTTGATCCAATCCCTCCGTGTGATACTTCAGCCAAGCTTGGGCTTGGTGTTTGTATTTGGCCACCTCAGCCTGAGAAATTGCTGGAATTTTCACTTGGATTTCTTTGCCTTCGATTTGAATCAGCGGAATACTATTCACAGCGTTAAAGAAATCATTCACTCCGGAAATCTTGCTTCCTTCAGCTACTTTGAAGGCATCATTGTCGATAATGGTTTCTAGGTCGGGATAGATGAAGTAAAAATCTGGAAGATCCAATAGTTTCCCATAAATTTCATCACTTTGTTTGTCCAACCAGTTTGTCAGCACACTCGGGAATCCCGGAATTTTGACATTCACATTACTTGCAACTGAGAGAGGGGAGTTAGGTGAGGTGAAGCTGCCAGAAGAATTAAAGGCATCAGTGCCGGCAATATTCCCCCCATTTGAAATTATGCTGGAAAGTCCCGTGTCCGGATGCACCACAGCATTTTTAGAAAAAGCCAAGGCATCATTTAAAGGCCCCTCAATATCCGGACAAATACCTAAACTTTCTACAGGCAGAGCTTGAGCAAAACAAGGCGCCGTAGGTATAGGAGATAGGGTTATTGGATCAAGAGCAAAGCTCTGCCCTGCACAGATCGAAATCCCCAAGCCGCCTGTCAAAGTAGGGTTCATATAGATTCTAAAGCTCGAAGGTGCTGTCGAAGGATATCCAAAGGCAATGCCACTTGGATTTGGTACACCGGCTGCAAACATTGCAATACCCGGTGTCGAACCATCAGGCGCAAGAAATGCATAGTTGTATGGGCTAGGAAAACATCCACCACCGCTACATCTCAATTTCGAAATTACATTTTGTAATCCATCTGCAACTGCCCCCGCCAAATCTCCAAAACTATCTGTCGCACCATCCCAAACATCAGGAACACCATCATAATCGCTATCCACAGCAAAATATCCCGCAGAATCTTTTAAATCCTCTCTCAGTTCCTCTTCACTACGTTCTTTATAGGGGTCAAGTATGCCATTTTCTGTAAACTGACTTCCTTGGAACTCTTGCACATCAAAACCACTAGGCTTCTGTACATGAGTTTTATAAACAGTATTGCCATTCACTGTTTCAGGGCTGGAATACAAATAAGTCAAAGATCCATCAGCAATCTCTGGCCTAACCATAATATCCAATTTTTGATCTTGAAAATAATCATCCACAAAACTATTCCCAATATCAAAATGCACCTTCGGCGTCTCCACAACCTTCATCGTATACTGAACTGTCCTCACACCCCCAGCCGGTACGGAAACACCAGCAATCACATACTGCCTCAAACTCATGTCTGTACGCACAAAACGCAAATCATCCGCACATTTCCCATCCAAACACCTCAAGCTCTCCAAATCCAGTTCCAGCGCGGCCGGCATCAAATCCGATATTCTAAGACCACTAATCGCCGGCCCCTCGTTTTTTAAACTAATTACATAATTAATTTTGTCCCCAACATCAACTCTGCTGAAGTTGGCTGAAATATTCTTTTGAGAAGAATCAAAACGCAGATCATTTTTAACACTGACAAAGTTGAAAGCTTTAGAAAACAATTCATCAGGTTTTTTCACAGAAGATAATGCTGGATTTTTCAAAGCCTCTTCAAATGCTGCAATACCACTAGCAGAATCAGGATCCAAACTTCCCAAATCTCCACTTTCACTAGGCAAAAATATCTCCAAACCTTCACCTGAAATCCCCGCATAATTAATCACAAGATCATGCGACATATCGGCAGAAGCATCCAGAGAAATACCAAAACTCTCACTCATACCGTGGTTAGTGGAGAGTCCTGTACATTCACCATCTGATTCTTGATTATAGAAAATTCGAATGTTGCCAGCCGAATCACTAACCACCAAATCTTCACAGCCATTCTGATCCATGTCCCCGGCCTTCATTTCATAAGCCTTAGAACCGATGGCCAAATTAAGCGGCTCTCTCACTAGCCGACCATTGAAATTTTTGAATAAACTCAAACACTGTTCGCCCTCAATACAACTTTCTTTGGTTCCCACCACCAAATCATCATAACCATCATTATTCACATCCAAAGCTGCGGCAGACAGTATTCCACCGGAAATCTTCATAATCTGGCCCCTATCCCTCAAGTTTTGATTAGAAACTTCTTTCTCCAACAAACGAACAACACCATCTTCATTCAAAAGCAAAATATCATCCTCTCCACTACCATTAAAATCCATCGCAATCATTTCAGTCACATCCTCCTCACCGCTATATACCAACTCTCCTACATCCGCAGAAAAATCAGCAACACCAACAAGATCATTTTCCATCGCCACCCTCACCATCGGATCTCCCATCACCAAACCAACATCGGAAGCATAAGGCAGATTGGCCTCTCCCACAGAACTTCCAGCCGAAAACAGCAACATATGTTTATTGTCTCCTTCAAAACCCAAACCAAAGACCTCTCTCGCATCTTCCAGCGAAGTCTGAGCAAAACCAGGCGCCTGATCTCCACCCAAAACACTCAGCCCATCCACCAAGAAAACTCCCATCGGCTCGGCACTAGAAGCTCTAGAAAAAGCATCTACCAACTCATAACGTGGATTGCTAGCTAATTTCCTCACATACAAACCTGCACTCAACGCTCCCGCCTGCTGCTTCAAAACATTTACATCTCCGCCAAAATCCTGCACATACTCAACCTCCATCACAACAGCACCGCGCTCATAAATCACAAACTTCAACACATTCATTTCCTCAGCCAGTTCAATCTCCAAAGCATCATCATTCACATAAATTCTACCAAAACGATCAACCTTTGCCCTCACCTTGCCATCTTCTTCCAAAATAACAGCCCCATCCTCCAAAACAAGTCCTTCACCACTCACCACCACTCCTTCACCATCTTCATTCAAGAAAATTTCACTAGTTTTAGGAACCATAAACACTTCCACCAATTCTTCACCCTGCAGAGAATCGGAGAAAATAACTTTCTGATAGGGGAATGAATCAGTTGCCAACGCTACCACTGCCTCCACATTCTCACCCAATCCCTCAACCACCCCATAAGCATCAACATACAACAATCTCTCCCTATCCATATCTGTCGCTGTCACAGATGACAAAGCTTGCACAGATCCACTATACAAAAGACTTTCCGCCAAATTATCCTTCACCGCAACATCCGCAAATGATCCACCCAAAAGCGATAAATACAGAGCTTTAGGCGCAAATGCCTCCGCTTCTTGACTAGTAATCCTCTCTTTCACATCAATCACGGTTTTCCCAGCCTTCAATCCCGTACTCTCAGCCACCACAACTATTCTGCCGGTTTTGTCCTTGGCTACCAAATCAGTCGTCGATACTCCATTAACGGCCAAGACATTTTTAGCTTTCACAAATGTTGCCAACTTTTCTCCCGCCGCTAATGAAAACTTCACTAAAATTCCATCTTTATTGTCCACCACATTGCCAAACTGATCGACTAACTGAGCTTCTATAGTTGTTTTTTCTCCGGAACCAAGTATCAAATCACTTTGCAGATCAATGGCCACCGGATCTGCTGCTTCAATTTTTAGAATTATGGATTCAGAAACAAATCCTGGTATTTCCACCACGATCTCCGCCTCTCCAGCCAAGTTTCCAGCCTGCAGAATCACATTATCCAAAGTCCCAGCCTGCATTTTTTCATCAACATTTCCGACAAAAGAAACAAGATTATTACTCAAGATTTTCACCTTCACATCTCCATTGTATCCGCCCACCACTTGGCTATCGTGAACCAACGCTACTTTGAGCCGAGGCTGCACCCCGCTTCCCGCTGAGATAATATCGTCACCATTCAAACTTAATTTCAGATCTACATCATCAAAAACTTCAAACTTTCTAGTATTCCCAACCTCCTGAGTAAAATCCACATCATCATCTTCAAATAATTTCTGCTCCAACTCATGAGTCAAAAGCACTGCAATCAGATTGACCTTCCCAGCCTCCTCTCCAGCAAACAAATCCACCGAAGCCCGCCCTTCAATAATTTCCAACTGTGTTCCCAACAATTGAGTATTTCTATCAGCAGAATCGTCCAATTTAGCCGGACCATTCACAAACAAAGAAACTCTCTCAAAAGAATTATTCGCCAAATTCCCAAATTCATCCCTCAAAGAAATTCTTACTCGTGTTGCTGACTGACCATTGGCCACAAGCACTTCGCTCTCCCCATCTAAATCAGTTACTTTTACCTCACCGGCAATCATGCGAATCACTTTTTCCTGCACATTACCGGCATAGTTGGCTCGGATCTTAAATCTTCCGGTTTTCGTCCCTGCCTTTAAATATACTTTGCCAATACCTTCACCATCCAACACCACAGAAGAGCCTCCATCAAAACTCACCATGCCTTTGACCTCTTCATCAACAATTTCCAACTGCACAGCCCTTCCTGCCTCAGCCTCCACCCTAATCTCCATCAAACTCTCCCCATCAGCCACTAACTGATCGCTACTATCCCCAAATTCTTCAGGACCAAAAGAAACATAAGAGTACAAAGAAATTTCTGAATCAAAACTCCCTGCAGCATAAACATCTTGCACCACATGACCAGCAGCTGAACAAGTATCATCAAAGTCAGGGATTTCAGTAAAAGCATTTACGAATTCCGCAGTCTCCTTCAAAAACTGGTCTAACCACACAAATTCAAAGTCATCACCTCCACCAGCACCTCCAGTAACCACAGCAAGCTCCTCCTCCTCCTCCTCCACAACATCAGCACCTCCTTCACCAATTCCCAGCCCGAAACTCAAAACCGCAGAGCCATCTTTATCAAATTCAACAGGCTTCTCAAAATTCAAATCAAAAGAATCTCCCTCACCATCCAAAACCAAGTAGGCCGCTTCATAACCCTTCACCGAATCCCCGCTATAAGCATTTTTACCGGCATTGAGATAATGTTCAAGAATATACTTATGTTTGCCATCCAGACTCAAATTGCGCCATTTAAAAGCATCATTAATTTTTAATACATTAGCTTGTTCCAAATCATAACCACTCGCAGGTTTGTCACTATCCGCTACAACCACCGCTTTTAACTGCTGTTCGATTTCATCACGAATATCTTGTAACTCAGCCTCCTCATCCCCAAAAACTCTCCACGCTCCCGGCACAGTAGCCAAAGAATCAGCCACTTTTTTGATCTCCACCTCTAACTGCGCAAAATGATCCACAGCAAAAACATTCGGATAATTAACTTTCGCAAAATTCCCTGCAAATCCATATTCAGGCATATACAAAGCCTCTAATTTTTTCTTCAAATTAGGCAGCAAATCCTCAGCATCCTCATCCTGCAAATTCACTTTTTGACCGTAAGCAGTGCCTACAATGCCAATCTCAGCTTTTTTATATTCCAAAATTTCACCTTCAGATTTAGTTTGAAAAAACACATACCTCGGATCATCAATAGGCAATGAAAACGAGCCCAGACTCTTCAGCTGTGCTGCAATAGTGTGTGCAGTCGGCTCATTATGAATAATCATCGAACTCACTTCTTTGGCCACTTCTGCACTAATTCTCAGCAACACATCTCCTTCCTCAAAACCACTAACTTCTTTCGGCAAAATATAAATCGCATCCTGTGCAAACATCTTTCTGGCAATCTCCTGCATATCATTTGCATCCAAGGCCACTGCCGCCTCACCCAAGTCAGGAACCCTCTCTTCAAAAATTCCATCCCCATCCTTGTCCGCATAAGAAAAATCGATAATTCCATTGCCATCATTGTCCACACCATCAAAAAGACCATAGTGATCACTGAAATCTTTCAAAGTCACCAAGGAACCCTCATCATTCAAAACTACATCAGCCGCATTATGTTGCCGACTCAAGTCTCCTGCAAATGGGGAAGCACCCTGGTCCGTGCCAAAATTACTGACAAAATCTCCGGCATTTTTTAAGAAATTTCCATACAAGTCCAAGCCATTATCCAAAGCCTCACCCTTTGTGCTCGGATCCAAAGGTAATGAGTAGGGATTCGAATCTCCAGCCATTCCACCCCAAGATGGCAATCCATTGAAACATGCATTAAAAATCACACGATCCACTTCTTCATAAGCCTTGCCGGCAGGGAACTGAAAAATATCGCGATGATTGTTGTGGTCAGAGGATGAAGCAGAATTTTTGCCCAAATCACTCTTGTTTACACTTTCAGGGAATTGCAATCTCACCTGTCCATTGGGCAAAGTAAATCTCACGGGCAGACTAGATCCACCAGCATCCAAAATAGGAATAGTAGCAATCTCAGGAATACACCTATCGCTATTTCTGCCTCCCGCATTCAAACTACATCCCGCTGCATTGTCATATCCTCCGCGACCATATCCTTGGAATAGAGTGTCATATAGTGTGAAAATCACTCCACTTGTCTGAGCCTTTTTGTTAACAGAAAAAGCAAAACTCGCAGTATCCACTGAGCCATCTCTTTCATATTCAATTAGCAAATTAGCACTGACACTATCTTTGTCTCAATCTTGCTGAGCCTTTTTTGCCTTGGCATAAGCGCTCTCAACCGCTTTTTCTACAGACATCCTTGCATTGATGATTTTGCCATCAACTCTTTTGATCACATCACCTTTTTGCAAAACAGCCCCCACAGGATTTTCATAATTTCCTGCAATATTCGGGTTATCAACAAAAGCCGAAATCCCATATTCACCATTATCTTCAATCACCGCTCCACCTTCCGCCAGCAAACGACTATTCACCCCAATGGTATGTTGAGCAAATTTAGTGCTGCCATTCTCACTCCTAATTGACCTAGTCAAAATCGAATAATTTTCATCCTTAGGCGCGTAATTTAAGTTGCCATCGAAATCATCAGAACTCATTGAACCCAAATAGGCCGAACACTGTCTCGGCCCCTCAATCACCTCAGCATTCACTCCATTCACATATAAATCACCAGTATTCTCATTCAAATAATGAAATCGATATTCCATTCCATCCAAGCCGCCCACTTCTAAATTCTGTTCCTCCACAATCAAAGTCTCCGGCCCAATTCCCCCTGAAAGATCCACCAATTTCGAAAACTTCCCAGACAACTCCACATTCTTCAAAATATTCACAGGCTCTTGAATCTGCTCCACAACACTATTAATTTTCTTCTCGAGTGCATCGTTTACACTCCTCAAATACTCCTTGCTGTACTCATCCTTCACCGAAATCAGCGCAGGAACACTATCCGCATCGCGCTCATTATAACGCCCCGTCCACGAAATCCAGTCATTAACTTGCGCATAATAACTACGATTCATTTTGTAATAGGGGATCAGCTTGTCATCGATAATTTGTTTCGTAAAAATATCCGGCATCGAAGCCAAAGGATTTCCGCTGCTAATCGCATCTTTAAAGTCTTGTGAAGCACTTCCTGTCAGCTCAAGATCCCCAAAAGTCTCAGCACTAAGCTCATTAGCCCAGTATTTGTTGTAACGTTTGTAGCTCAAATCCTCCCATTCCTCTAAATATTTTTTATAAAAAGGGAAAAGATCATCATTCATGCGTTCCTCTTCGTGAATCAAATCTCCAAAGAAAATCTTTCTCTCAAAATCCGCAAAATCCTCC
>JAESSS010000074.1 GCA_016763975.1 Candidatus Altimarinota bacterium | reverse complement strand
CTTCGGTGCAGACTACACAGTAACCACGAAACGTGCGATACTGAATGATGACGTTGATGGAGACGGAGGCCAAGGGGGGAGGGGGTGTTCGCTGCGTCAGCAGCGCAAGAGAAAGCCACAAGGGCAGAATCTTACACCAACAGCACGTTGTTATGTCACACCGGTATCGGCTTCGATTCCAGGTGATGGTTTGGGCTTGCGCTTCGCAGCCTGATACGCCACAGAGCGTACACGCCACATCGCTGCAAGTGCTTTCGCACGGATCAGTCGGGCGCTCCGAAGAGCCTCCTCCCCTCCCCGCGAAAAAACGGCCGGCTGGTCACCCAACAGCGTCCTAACGCCCGAAGACGTCATGGACTCGGCCCCCACTGGCACAAGGCCAGTTAGTAACTCGGTCATTGCCACAAGAGCGTCCGCTGAGCCCGGCGGGAGGGAGTCACCCCACCCCGCCAGCCACTGCTGCCGCTCCGCTTCATAGCCCTCGCAGCCGACCAACAGGTGCCAAACCGTCTCGTCACCATCCTTGCAGACGGGACATTCAGGCTCAACACTAGCGTCGAACTTGCTTGCTATCCGGCTGAGGTAGGTCGATCCTGTCCTCATCCGGGCGAGCAGGCGGTTTCCTGACGGGAACTCATGGTCCCCCAGGTATGCCGCACTCTTATAGCCCCCTTCATCCTCTTGCAGCGCGCGGAGCACCGCAAGTGAGGGCATCGTATCTGCCTTGTGCAAAAACGCCTCCAGTGCGACCCTCTCCGTGTTTGCCTTCAGCGACGAGACAGCGGAGCGGAGAAGCTCCTGCTCCGCCTCGGTAACGCGTCTGTTGAACGACGGAGAGAGGACTTTCAGCGCGGGATCGCCAAGGCCAAGCTTCTTCGCCATGTCACACGTTCTCCTCTTCCACGACCACCGCTTGGATTGCGGTGGTTTGGTGATCAGGAGACGCGTGGACCAGTCGAGGCAGCCGGCAGCACCGCTTTTCGTTTTGGACACCATCTTGGCGAGGAGGCGCACGCGTCGGGCCTTCACTCTGAGCTCGAAGGGAATCACCCCGAGCTCTAAGAGGACTGCCGCACTCGCGGCCCCCTTGGCCAGTCCGAGAATCCAGCGGTATCCCTTGCAAAGGATTGCGGAGATCTTCCCCGCGGTTGCGCTGGTGCACCAGCACTGCGTGCCCCAGAGCGCCACGGGGACGACCGTTGATTCAAGAACCAACAAGCGCAGCCGTGCGGGGATCGTGTGGCACCGGAGGATGCGCGCTTTGGCGTTCAGAGCATTGCTCGTACGCTTCAGACGCTCATCCATCTCCCGTTGCCAGGAGAGGTCTCCAGAGACCCACACACCCAGGTACTTGTAGTGTTCTTTGACAGGGACGCGAACGCCCTGGATGGCAAACAGGGGTTCCGAACCGAGGTTCAGTTCCCGCAGTCGCCCCACCTCCTCCGTGTTACCTTCGGAGCAGAACACAAGTACCGCACACTTCAGCGCGTTCGCTTCCATTTTCCATGTGTCACACCACCGTGTGATGCAGGTGAGCACCTCCCCCATCATGTTGGGCGTTTCCGCGAGGACCACGAGGTCATCGGCCCACAAGAGGCCCGCAATGCGGTTCTTGAGAGGAGGAGAAAACGGCGAGTCACGGACCCTGTCTCCAGGGATCGAGACACCCAGTCCTTTGCTCTTGAGGTCGCTCAGTATGTCGTTAATGAACACATTGAACAACAGAGGCGACAGAACGTCGCCCTGTTTGACTCCGAGTTCAAGAGGGAATGCCGACGACACGACACCGTTCACCCGCACAGCCGACAGTGTCGTCCTGTACCAGTTACGGAGCAGCCGCAGGACACGCCCTCCAACACCAATCGACTCCAACTTTACCCACAGAGCCTTACGCCACACTAGGTCGTAAGCCTTGCGCATGTCAATGAAGCACCCATAGGTCTTTAGGGAGGCCCGGTCGCGCCTCTCGGTCAGCTCCTGCAGCACAAAAGAGTGCTCGGCGCATTCGCGAGTCTTGCGGAAGCCTCCCTGTTCTGGGATGAGCAACCCCTTTGTTTCCAAGAAAAGGGTCAGTCGTGCGTTCAAAATCCGTCCAAAGAGCTTTCCCAGGCAGCTCATGAGCGAGATGCCGCGGTAATTGCCAGTGTCCCGAAGGTCACCTTTCTTCGGAATCGGACACACCAGGGACACTTGCCACTCCTTCGCCACCTCCTCCAACTGCATGACGCGGTTGAAGAGAGCAACGAGAGGCGCAGCACGTGTGGCGAATGCGGCTTTCAGGAGTTCGTTGGGTATGCCATCCGGACCTGCGGCTTTGCCGGCGGGGAGCGCGAGCAAGTGAGTCGTCACCTCCTCCTCCGTTACGTCCGAGTTGAGTTTCCTCAGCTCTTCCGTCGGCAGGGCGGTGTTGCCCCACTCGTCGCGGTCCGCCTGCGCCACGATCCTCCGATGCTCCCGAGCGACCTCCGCATTCGTCTCCTTCGTCACCGCCGTACCCAGTGTTTCGAAATGCTTCCGCCACACTTCCGGGTACCTCTCATCTTCGGGCTCCACGAGGGTGCCCTCAGAATCGAACACGGCGCCCAGGCCCTTGCGATTTTTCTGTCCCACATATCTGGAGAGGAATCTCCAGAACCGCTTTGGGTTATTGGCATGGTCATCGACCAGCTCTGCCATCACGGATGCCCATCGTGATTTCTTCTTGCTCTTGGCCAGTGTCCGCGCGGTGGACGCCAGCTCGCGGAACGAGTTCCACAGCTGCATCCGGTCCGCTTGGGGGGCGTTGTAGTTAACAGCACTGCGCAGTTTGGCCCACGCCTTCCTTCTCCGGCAGATTGCCGCCCACATCTCCGCGTCCACCCACTGGGGCATCTTACGACGTCGGAATTTCTTCCGAGTGGACGGTTTGCCGAGCACTGAATCACACACCGAACGAAACGCCCTCTCGAAAGAGGCATACGTCTCCGGGAGGGGACCGTCACCGCCGTCCCATTCTCTAAACGCCTCTGCACTTTGCTTCGCAAGCTCTTCACGGTAGGTGTGGTTGACGACAGGTGCACCACCGATTGGGTTTACCCCATGCGGTTGGTCTTCCTCCGTCTGGGCAGGGAGCGAGCCCCCGGCCCGACTCTGCCACTGCTTCCTCAAAAGAGAGGTGTTCCATCCTGGATGCGACTCGAGTCCTTGCCTCCGCGCAGCAGGAATCGGTTTGTCCGAAGACTCACCGTTCCCCACGGCCCGCAGAAACCCCGGCAGCGGGCAGGACAGGAGCCAGTGGTCAGAGTTGGTATCCAAGTTGCAGTGCACGCGGGGCTGGCCCCACGCGGTCAGGTCCGACTGGTCGACGAGGATGTAATCCAACATTGACACGGCGTCCCCGCGCCGGTGGAACGTGTGCATTTTCATACCCACTTTGGTGTGAAGGGAGGCGAGGCTCTGTTCCTTGAACATGCTGAGTAGGGATCGCTCACGCGCGGTGAACTTGCGGTCTTTGCTGCGGAGGGGATCAGTGGTGGGCCTCAGCACGCAGTTGAGGTCCCCCAGGACAACTATCTTCGCGCCTGCCACTCTGCCCGCCGTGATGAATTTCTTCATTTCGAGGACAGCCATCCTCCTTTTCTCGGCCGGCAAGTGCGGGGACAGATAATAGACCCCGATCCACATCTCCTCGGACGTTTCCACGTCCGTGTAGCCCTTCACGCTCCTTCCTATCGTCAGCGGAACTCTTACCTTCGAGCCACCTTTCACCTTGATCCAAAGCGAGTCTCTGAACTTGGAACCAGAAATGACACTCACGGCTCCAGCCAGGCGTCGAGACACCAGAAAGCCGATGCCATGACTATCGTGGTCAACTTTCACCCCTCTCCGGCAGCCCGGAGCGAGGTTCCGGCCGAACCACTTGTATCCGTGTACGCGGACACCGCGATGCACGTGGGGGAGATACGTCTCCTGGACGCCGCACACATCAACTCCCAGTGATGAGAGGATGCCACCGGTAAACGGCATGAACGGCAGCGCCCCGTTGACGTTCAGCGTCCCCACTTCGATGGAAGCGTCGCGCTCGACTCTGTGACTGGAAACACCAGCCCCTCCGACCGGCGAGTCACCCAGCACCGCGAACGGGTTGGGTGTCTCAATCGCCATTGGTGCATGATGTTGCTGAGTCCGCCTCGTCGTGCGCTCATTCCACGTTCGCCCCGGTACCACTCGACGGACCCCGTTGCGAAGAAGCACGGGTCGCAGTTGTGTGATGGCCCGCTGCCGATCCCCACCGGTTGTGAGTATCACCTCTACCCGGCGGGCAGCAGTGCGGCCATACATTCGGACCAGGCACACGACAGCCTCGATTCCACTCTCGACAATGGCTTTCCGTACAAGATGCATGGCAGCGCTGTCGGACAAGCCGTTGGCCCAGACCAGCACCTTGCGACAGTCCGCTTCGTCCGCAGAGAGAATCTCGACTGCTGCGTCTTCACTGCCTCTCCGAATCACGACGGGCGCCACGGCCCGCCGCTTCTTCTTCGCCCTTTGCCACCCTTTCGCCAGCGACATATTTGTGGTTCGTTGACGTCCCCCACTGCTCCAGGCGCCAGGGGAACGAGCCCCCCCGGACCCCTCCCGTTGCGTCGGGTAGTGTTCCATACCGTCATTAAACGTGGAGGTACCCCTTCGCAGCGGCGTTCCTCCAGCGGGTGAACCAACCCCGGCCCCATCAGCCTGGGAGGGGCTACCGCACATTATAATTTTTGACTTTTTCGTAACCAGTGATTCCAGGTTCCGCAGAGCGGGATGCCTGTCCCGAAGGTTGGACTGGGGGTCGAGTGGTTAACACGGGCCCCCGCACAGGCATGCTTTAGGTAGCCGGCGGCAGGCAAGCCTGCCCCGGCCTCTCTTCTCTCCTCTTTCTCGCGCGCGCTCTCGCTCTCGCTCGCTCGCTCGCTCAATCCTGTTTGTCCACAACTCCGCCTGTCTGCTCAGCTCAAAGTCGTCCCACGTCCAGGGCTCGATAGCGTGCAAGGCTGTCCCACGTCCAGCTCAAAGTCGTCCCACGGTCCAGCTCAACGTCGTCCACGTCCAGGGCTCGACAGCGTGCCCCAGGCTGTCCCACGTCCAGCTCAAAGTCGTCCACGCCAGCTGAAAGTCTGCTCCACATCCAGGGTCCGACAGCTTGTGTCAAGGCTGTCCCACGTCCACAGATAGCTCAATGTCGTCCCACGTCCAGGGTCCGACAGCCCACGGATAGCTCAAAGTCCCACGTCCAGGGTCTGACAGCCCG
>JAESSS010000073.1 GCA_016763975.1 Candidatus Altimarinota bacterium | reverse complement strand
CTGGCGGTCTCGGCTCGGTTGTCGAGCTGCTTGGCGTTGCGGACCGAAGCGGGGTGGGCGTCGAGGAGGGTACACGCGCATCCGGTGGTAGTGGTTGAAATAAGGGCCAAAGTGAATAGAACGGTCGGTAGTCTCATGTCTTCGATAGAACTCCATAACTATAAAAAAAGAATTGAACAGGACAGGGCACCTAACACGGTTCTGATCATCTTAAAGACGAACATCACCACTTCAACTTCCAAAAACATTTCAAAGAACAAGACCCATATTTAACCACGGATAGGTAGATTTGTCAATAGGGCCTTAAACTTTGTTTAGTGAGAGATATACATCTTTGCATAGCTCAACAATTACCCGTTGGGTCTTGTCTGCCCCAGGTTCATATACCAAAACATTAATTGTATCCCTCAAAAATTCATTACGATTTAGCCTGATTCCTCGCAGAGTTGTGCCCTCAGGATAGTGATCAAACTCAGGTGGGGATTGAGCATCGATCACTCTTTCATCAAAAGGACTTATATATCCAAAATGTTCAAGAATCCCAGCTATCTTTCCTCCTGAAACCTCCATAATAGTTAGATTATTTACTCGGAGGATCAAAGCATATTCCCACTGCCCCTGCAAGTCCCCAGGATTGAGAAAATAAGCAAAAACTGATACAATACTCAGACATTTACGTTTTAAGAACTCGATGAAACTACTCAACTCTACAATCACAGCTCTAGTACTTCCGGCGCTAATTCTGCTGCTCGTACTTATAGGATTAGCCAATTTGCAGAATACTTACACTACGAGGACTCAGACGATCGAAACGGCTGAGGAATTGAGCATTGATGCTCGCCAAACTGCTTTTACTGATCTGGCAGCCCCCTACAAGACTATGCATGTCTTTATTTCTAATGAAGAAAGTGCCGATTTTAAATTCACCTCAGTTGGTGGATCGTGGCAGGAAGACAAGCCTGAGGGAACTAATGTTGAGGTTCAACTACGCTTCAAATCTCGCTCAGGTTGGAGTGAATGGCTGGATTTAGAGGAGGAAGAAGATCCTTTGAAACCTGGATACAAAGTAGCGATCGCTTCAGCAAATCCATCTACTGCGATGCAGTACAAATTTAATCTTTATGGAGATGGCATACACAGTCCAAGCATTAGTAATTCTGAATGGACTTTTATCAGATCAGGAAGGCCGCTCGTTGTAGAAGCTCGACCTGAGCCAGCCTATGCTTCATCAAATGAAGTGCAAAAATATCTAGCTCTCGCCAGCAATGAAAAAGACGTCATTGCCCGATCAAGGTGGGGAGCTGATGAGTCATACCGCTATTTACCGAGTAATGATATTGAACCTGTATTAATCGATATTGATCCGGAACTGAGAAAACGATTTGCTGAAGAATTGAAATACAGCAATGTTATAAAAAAAGATTACAAAGGCGATAAATATCGCTGGCCACTTCAATATCCCACAAAGGTAAAGAAAATCGTGGTGCATCACACCGCCGGTACAGCAAATCTCAACGATCCGATGCAAGCAATCCGCGACATCTATCATTTCCACGCCAATTCAAGGCAGTGGGGAGATATTGGATACAACTACATCATTGATCAGGATGGGCGAGTTTATGAGGGGCGTTACGGTGGGGACGGGGTGATTGGGGCGCATGCCGGTTTGGGCAATAATGGTTCAATCGGAATTGCAGTACTGGGAAATTACGAACAACAAGCAGTACCTGAAAGGGTAATCGCTTCGCTTGGTCAGTTTATTTCTAAGAAGGCCGCGAAGCACAAAATTGATCCGGATGGTTTTAGTAATTTCCGCGGCCGTTTGATGCCAAATATTTTTGGGCACAAAGACATTATGGCTACGAGTTGTCCTGGAATTAATCTTTATGAAAAGTTACCAATCCTCAGAACGCTTGCCGCTCAGAAATACCAAGCAAAAAAGAGATTCGTAAAAGATTATGATTACGAGGATCAATCTGAGTTGGCCTTTGTCGAATTAAAACCTGAAGAAGAAATTGAAGTTACTGTCAAAATAGAAAATATCGGCAAAGTTGATTGGGATGAAAAAACATTCATCGTGGTCAACGACAATCCTGATGTCGAAAAAGCACTTACTTTTCCAAGTCGCCAAAATTCAATCTTAGCAATGATGAAGGAGAAAAAAGTGAAACCTGGCAAAACGGCTACCTTTAAATTCAAAATCAAAGCTCGCAACCGTGGTGAAACCGTCTACCTAGACATCGCACCACTCATAAATGGCCGCCACAAAATTGATGACTACATCGTCTTGCCCGTGGCCATTCAACAAAACGATTTTAAATACGAATTCATCGATTCCAAGTATCCTGCAAAATCAATGGATGCTGGCGTAGAATTCTCAGCCTGGGTAAAACTCAAAAACACCGGCAATACCACTTGGCGCAACACCGGCAACAACACTGTTTATCTCGGTACAGACCACAAACGTGATCGACAAAGTGATTTCGTCGACGGCACCCGTATCGGCTTTATGGAACAAAAAGTTGTGGAGCCGGGCGAAACAGCTACCTTTAATTTGAACCTAAAAGCTCCAACAGAGCCCGGATATTATCAGGAATATTTCACTCCTGTGGTTGAAGGAATTACTTGGATGTCTGATAGTGGAATGTATTTTGAAACCGTCATTATTGGTGATGAATATGCCGCTGAAGTAATTGAAATGTCACCACTAAATCAATTCGAAAGGGGAAGCAAGTATGTGGTTTGGATGAAATTGAGAAACATTGGTAAAAAAACATGGACCAAGAAAAATATGAAAATGGTTTTCCTCCGTGAACAAGATCTCAAAATCACTGATGCCTCACTTTCTAGCAAAGAAGTGAAAACAGGGGAGATGGGTACTATCAGATTTGTAGTGCACATTGATGAGAATGAAGATATTGAAGGTAAAAACTTGATGGTTCGACCAAAAATCGACGGCAAACATCTCTACAAACGCCCAATATATTTTTATTACACAGTCGGAAAAAACTCTAAACGTACAGCAAGCGTGATTCGCAAAGCTTCCGGAACCACTAAACAAGAAGACATTCGTATCAAACTAAGTTATGAAGGCAATCCACAGATCACTGCCTCTGACGCTTTTGAGATTTATAGTGCTAACAAATTCCTCACCGTTCTCAACGGTGGCAAATCTGTCAGCGTTCAATACAAAAACAACAAATACGAAGTCACCACTCCAAGTGGCACTTTCCAAGTCGATGACGAAGTACGATTCATTCCAAAAAACAATGGAATCCTCAAAATTCAAAACTACAACAACCGCCCATCTTGGAACACCTCCATCAACGACAACGAATACCGCGGCAAGCTAGAAGTGCGCTATTACGATGGCAAACTGTTAACAATCAACGAACTACCACTCGAAGACTACCTCAAAGGTCTTGGAGAAGTTTCCAACACTGAGGAAACAGAAAAAATCAAAGCCATCATGGTCTCAGCCCGTAGTTACGCTCAATTTTACATGACCGTCGACACCAAATTTCCCGGCGCACCCTACCATCTCGACGACGACCCGGCCCGCACCCAAAAATACATCGGTTACGGTTTTGAAAAACGCGGTCCCAAAGTAGTACAAGGCATCGAAGCCACAACTGGCCAAGTGATCACCTACAACGGCACCCTCGTCAAAACCCCATACTTCAACCAAAGTGATGGCACCCGCACCCGTTCCGCCAAAGACGTCTGGAACTGGGACGCAGGCTATCTCCTCTCAGTCGACGACTCCTACTGTACCGCAGACAACTTCCTTGGCCACGGTGTAGGCCTCTCCGGCTGCGGCGCCCACGGAATGGCCCTCCAAGGCTTCAGCTACTCCGAAATCCTCAAACACTACTTCAGCGACATCGAAATAGTGGAGCTTTACTAGCCGCATCCGCAAAAATCACAATAAAAGTGGTCACGTGACCAGATTAAAAAACATTTCTTTGATATTGTCACAAAAAAGGCTAGAATCAGAGCCATGTTAACCCTAGTAATCAACACAGCCACTTCCACGACTCAAATCGCTTTGCTTAAAGGTGAAGAACTTTTTGCAGAAGATTCTTGGCAATCAAAAAACAACGAAGCAGAATTTCTCCTTCCTCGCATCTCAGAACTCACTCCTGAGCTCCACCAAATCAAAAAAGTAATCTGTATTTCCGGCCCCGGATCTTTCACCGGACTAAGAATCGGAATCACAGTCGCCAACACTATTTCATACCTCAACGCAGCAGAACTTTTTAGCATCAACACTTTTGAATACCTCTGGCAACAAGCCCCCTCACCAGAATCCGCACTATTAGTATTCGCTGGAAGTAGGGGAGTCTACCTTTATCACCCTTCCCAAGAAGTAGAAATCGTAAAGCTCGAAGACCTCGCCGCGAAACTCGAAAAATACCCAAACTGCTTCGGCGACATTTCTCCTGAACAAAAATCCTACGCCAGCAACTTCATCGAAACCACTCACAAACTCTCCGACCTCGACCATAACAAACTAACTCCCTGCAAAATCATTCAACCAAATTACGTCAAAGAACCTTCCATAACCCCGCCAAAATGTTGTACATAGTTTCCACCCCAATAGGCAATCTCGAAGACATCACTCTCCGCGCCCTCCGCATTCTCAAAGAAGTGAGCCACATCGCTGCGGAAGACACTCGCCATACCAAAATTCTCCTCAACAAATACGAAATCTCCACTCCACTACTCAGCTACCATTCCCATTCCTCCCACCACAAAGTGGACAAAATTATCGACATCCTACTAAACGGCAAAGACGTCGCACTAGTCTCCGACGCAGGCACTCCCGGCATCTCCGACCCCGCTTACACTCTAATTCAAGCCGCCATCGAAAACGACATCCAAATCACCCCAATTCCCGGAGCTTCAGCCGTACTCTCAGCCCTCGTGATGTCCGGCAGACCAATGGACAAATTCCTCTACCTCGGCTTCCTACCACTGAAAAAAGGTCGCCAAACAATCATGAAAGCACTCACAGAAGAAAAACGCACAATCGTCATCTACGAATCACCCCACCGCGTAATCAAAACCCTCAATCAACTTGCTGAATACCTTGGCGCCGACCGTGAAATCGCCATCTGCCGCGAAATCACAAAAATCCACGAAGAAGCCTTCCGCGGAACATTCGCAGAAGCCATCGAACACTTCACCAACAAAAAACCAAGAGGGGAGTTTGTATTCGTGATCTAAGTTCAGACCTCATCAAGGTCCAACCGATGGAACTTTCCCTTCCAAAGCTTTGATCCAATCCAAATTATCTGTCGCAGGATAAGTATCCAACGATCCCAGCACTCCGGCCGCCACTGTTGTCTGCAAAGTTATTTCACTGAACGTTCCCGGATAATCCGCCTTTGTTTCTTCGGCCAATCCCATTTTCATGATGATGGTCACAGAAGGGTGAGTTTTGATCTCATCTTCGGCATAAGCTTTGTAAGGATCTTCGACTGGATTGATAATAAAGCGCAAGTCAGTCACATCCACAGCAAAAGGCGATATCGGCACAAAATATGAGCTGTCCGGATCAAAAGGCTCTTCCCAATCACTTTGCCTCGGCATCCTCACGTCATAATTTGTACTGAAATCATCAGCACTTTTAAAAGGAGGTCGAAGCGCACCAATATTAAACACATCGCCAAACAAAGTATTTTTCTCACTGGCAGTTTTGCCAAAACAATTATATTCACTACGACAATTAAACACATCCACAAAACCGTTCTGATCCAAATCCAATCCATCCATCACCAATTTGCCCAAAGCATAATCGCCGTCCGCCCCATCATTATCAATTTTTTTCCTGCCCAAAATCGTTTTCTTTTTGCCATTAAGATCGATCAAATACAATTCATTCACTTCATTGATTGGTTCAGTACATTTGCCCAGAGTGTTGTCACAAAAGGCATTTGCATCAGCAGGATCGCCGGTATAAGGATTTTGTCCGGTATTCAGATCAGCAGAAAGTGTATAGACGATTTCACATTTGGAAATATCTGTTTGTCCCGAAGGAAAAGAACATTGCACACCTAGATTTGCCGGATTAGTGGCGGTACCACTGAGCACTTTGCCGGGATTATAAAAGCGCGAAGCATAAACTCCATAATTCGCCCCATAATAAATCTGATCAGAATTTTTGCCCCTTTGCAAAACATTTACTGAATAATATTCTTCAAAATCAATTGTGCCTTTTTGGATTTCATTTGAAATTTGCTGCAAAATAATTCGCCCATCTTCATAAATAGCATTTTGAATAGAACTCTTTTTTTCCAACTGCACCACCTTTACCAAAATCGTTCCTGACACCACCATCGCCACTGCAAAAACACTGATTGCCACCAGCACTTCCACCAAAGTCATACCCCGATTGTCTGCAGAAATTTTCATAAATGATTATAGAGAACAAATGATCGCAAAATTGTTTTAACCTGAATGCCCTCAGTCCACTGCACTTTGACTCTTGCCACAACTCTATTATCAATATCTGAATCCACTTCAAACTTCAAAAATTCAAGAGAACGATAAAAATTCGATTTCACCCCATCAGCTTCACCCAAAAACTTAGTCACATACTGATCATTCAGCTGATAAAGTCGATAATCCTGATAAGGCCCATCAGTATCGTCCAAGCCTGTAATCTTTAATGAAGCAGTCGGTCCGGCCTCGATAGTCCATTTGCCACCGATCTGTTCTTGCGCCAAATAATGTTTGCCCAGAGCATCAGGATTTCCCGTATCACCAAAAATCGGTATGGCAGTACCATCACATGCATCACCGGAAAAAGGATCCATTCGCATCCAACAATTTTTGTCATCTGGAGCAATCAGCCAATTACTATCTCTGACATGTTTCACGGATTCGATACCTTCTGTTACCAGATTTTGGCCGATCAGAAAATTTCTTGAAGAAATCGTAATCACTGCCGCGTTATTGATAATTTTTGCCAAAATAACTCCCGCAATACTGAGCATAGCCACTGCCATCAGCGATTCAGCCAAAATAACTCCCGCATTGTTTTTGAATTTTCTCATTCAGTTTTTGCTGTTAAATCCTCAATCAATCCTGAAATATAAAAAAGTGTGAAATTTTTATTCAAAAGCCCTCCATCAGTAAAACTGAAATCAAGTGACTTATTATTCTTTTTATCGATCAACCTATTATTACTCAGTCCCGGCACCACAGCCTTGGACGCTTGATCAAAAGCCGTCACATCTCCACTAGTTTTATTATAAAAAATTGTAATCGGCAGTCTCAAACCAGGCTCCACAGAAAGCAAAAAATCCGTCTCCGAAAAATCATGATTCTTGCCCGCCAAAATCAAATCCTCATTATACCCAGTCACCACGCTTGGCGGCTTCGGATCAAAAACCAACTTGTTCGTGCCATTATCCGCAAAAACAATCACTTCTTGTTCATCAACAAAAACCCCATACCTTTCAGGATCCACAGCCCCCACCACATTATTGGTCACTGCATTGGACCTCGCCAGCCTAATATGCTCCAAAATCGGTTTGTAATCAGCCAAAAAAGCAAAATTCTTCGCATACGCAATATAAGAGGTCACCGCCGCAAAAGACAACAGCGCCACCACAGTAAACACCATCAAAAGTTCAATCAAAGTAAATCCGGCATTGGAACGAGGGGAGTGAGACATGCTCTGATTATAAGCTGAATGCTGAATTTTGATAAGGGGGAATGTACGTCACTCTTCCAAGAGGATGTCGGAGGTGTATTTTGAGAAGTCTAGTTATTTTTTCCATTTAATATTCTTCATATATATTTAGCTTTCTTCCCTGTTTTCTCCAACCATTCCGATTCTAGTTCTTTTTCTTTCTTAAACCAGTCTGGACGTGGGTACATTTGATAGCAAAAATAATGACAGGGGCCGTAGTATGGAGACCCATGCTCTTGCCATCGGTACCAATCTCTAACCGCAATTTCCTGCAATTCCTCTAGTGTGATTGCTCCGCTATCGATGAATGGTCGCAGGAAGTATTCAGTCAGTCCAAAATCAATTCCAGGCCTTCTTTTGGCTTGATACTCCCAAAATATATCAAAGAGTCTACATGTGTAGATAAAACTTGGAGTAGATCCTTTAGGATAGTCAAACATTAATATATAAGCATAATAAACCAGATATGAGGGATATGGTTTGAAGTTTTGATAATTTTTGAATGTATCTGTATTTGTAAGACTATGGTCATTTTCAAGCAAATATATAATTAGCTCTTCTGTTCCATTTTCACCAATTTCTTCAACAAGAAATTCTATTAGCTCCTCTCTAGTGTCTAACCCTCCCGCCACGTGAATGGGATGATCAAATTTCTCTTTTTTGCCCTCCCTCAATTGATGTCTAGCCTTTTCAAGTTTGAAGTAAATATTTCTGATAAAATATTTATATTCATCAGGATGGTTGGGAATCCAGTTTTTGAGGATTTCAATGCTTTTCTCTATTTCTTTGTTCATATTTTTTTCGGTTAACTTCAAAGTATATACTAGCTCCCTTTGGTTTCTTGCCTGTTCTCCTAAACCACTCTTCTTCTAATTCTCTCTCCTTTTTCTGCCACTTATCTTGTGGGTACATGGAATAGCAAAATCCATCATTTGGTCCATGATACGGATATCCCTCTTCCTGCCATCGATGCCAGTCTCTAACCGCGATTTCTCTCAAATCCTCTAGGG
>JAESSS010000072.1 GCA_016763975.1 Candidatus Altimarinota bacterium | reverse complement strand
TATACAAACTGCTTTAAAAACAGTCTATAAATCTTGCGAAGACTTGCAAGAACTATTAATAAAAAATCCACATAAATTAACTGGAAGGCCCGCTACGGCAATTCTAAAATTCGATACAAAAACACAGAAATGGAACATTGAAGCCCTTTTAAAAGATTTAAATAACGATTATTCCATTTAAAAACTCTCATTCATAACTTATACAAGCCTTGGATCTACGGCCAAGATTCAAACCTAGAACCCCAACCTTACTATGCATTCTGTGTGACTATTTAGCGTGTATCATGTGTTATTATTCACATAAGCTTTAGTTATATGAAATACGGTTTTCCCTTTTGAGCTAAAGCCCAGCTTTTTAGTATGGAATGGAATTTGATTTTCTCTTTTTGTAAAGGGGGAGAAACTTGAATCTAACACTTAGTCACATTTAATAAATGGGACTCTCCAAAATGATAGTCACAATCACTCTTAGCGAAATAAAAAATTGCATATTTAATTTCTGATTTATACTTTATACCAGCAATATCGGCAAACTCAAATTCAAAAACCATCGAAACCATAGTCTGTACTTTTGTACCTTTGCGAATTCTAACAAGATCACTAATTTTGCCTCTAAGCCTCTTCATATCTTTATGGAATTTTGTATACTCCTTTCCGGAAATAGGTATAAAAAAACTATCCTTCGTTTCACTTGTTCTAGGTAACCAGATCGGCAAATGGGTTTTTCCAAAATTAAAATCGTCAGACTTTATAGATATTAACTGACAAGGTCCATTGCCAACATTCACAACCTTCAATCCATCATCATTCATAGCGAGAATTTCAACAAATGGAGCTATCATCACATTTGTTTGTTGCAAAGTTGATTCCTTCAACTGATAAGTGGCTTCTGCATAATGAACCAACCCAATCAAGGTAAGAATTAGAATTAAATCCCCAAATCCTTCCCTAGATAATAAATAGAATTCTCCTCTCCATATGAATAGTTCCAAATATACCAAAGCTATTATCAACAGTAGTGAGAAAACGAGAGTAAATCTATTTTTAGTAAAAAATAACATAAACATATTTTAACAAACTAAATCTAGCAAATTGAAACTTTCCTTCAAACAGGAAAAGCGTTTTGGCTCGCTACGCTCACCCATATTGACCGTTGATCCCGCTTCACTGTATCTTAACACCGATCAACATCAGATATACGCGACCGTTAAATAAAAAAATGCGAAGATAACTAAAAAACTTAGTATGGGATATCAAGACGTAACAGTACTAATAATCAATCAATGCAGAGCTGCTTCTCTGCTACTTTCTAAATTAGATAAAACAAACAAAGAGAAAGATCCTTCCACAAAAAAACACATGACTGATAAATTAAAAGAATCCATTAATGAATGGGCAGAAAAATCCACTGAAATTCTTGAGGAATATGAATTAATAATCGAATTAGAGCGCTTTTCCAGTCGCCAAGTTAACATGATGAGCAAAGATGGATGGAGTCAGGCACTAAATAATTACTGGTTCTTCTTGAAAAACAGAAGGGATATTTTGCTCGAAATTGCCCAATCTATTGAAAGTAAAAAATCAGGGATAGAATTAATTAATATCACACTAGATGATATCGATAATTTTTCTGCCATTCATTCTGTGAAACCTGAGGATGTCACAGGCTACACCAATAGTGTTTTTTTGGAAGACGATGTCGAAGAATGTTTTTTAGAAGCCATAGGTGAACCATATAAAGAAGCTGATTCCGGTTCTGAGACAAGAGACTTATTCACAGACAAACTTTTAATAAATGGAAAAAGGGTGAGTGCAGCAGTAATGTTTAAAGGACGAGGAGTTAAATCTCCCCTTAGTATAAACAAATGCGGATCTAAAGGAAATCAGCTTCTCAAACTAGCGAAAAACAATGCTGCAGAGTGTTTCATAGTTCAACACGTCAATAAAATTGAACCAGATGTTAAAGAAATGCTCATTGATTCTGTATTAACAAATACTCGATTTACAAAAGTATACGTATGTTTTATTGACGGTGTTGATACAGCTAGGCTTCTAAAAAGCATGGGGAAAGATCTTGAGGAGTTCAAAAACAGATAGTTACAAAAAATATGAGTAAAAATCTAAACACATATGATCATAAATTCATTAACTCCTATGAAAAAGGTTTTTTAAGATTTAAAGAAATATGCTCCAGATTCCTAAACAAAAAAGGAGAATCTACATTCTCAAAATACCAAGAATTTTTCTACAAAAATTTTACAGAAAAAAACTTTAGTGAAATTTCATTATTTTTTGATGAAATCAACGACTACGTTACGGACATGATCGTTGCCATTAAATATTTAGCCCCAAAAGATTTCAGGCGCCCATTAGCATACTACCTAGATTTAACAATCTTACTGTGTTCTGAGCTAAACATAAAATTTCGTGGTTTCGCCATGGATGAATCCAGATCACATGTCGATATATATAAAATGGATTTAAATAACATAGCGCATGAAGCTTCAATCGTTTTCAATAGATTTAAAAACAAAGATAACAATGTCTTAATTGTACCTTCAGACTTCTCTCTCTGCTATAACTCTAGTGATTACATTATCGCAATTTTTGACAATCATGGCTTATTTGATTTACCTCATGTTTATGAAATGAAGGCAATATTACCTACCACAATCATCACCGACCAAATGAAGACAAGATTCCAAAAACAAAGAGATACAAACACAGCTTTAATGGAAAAGTATGATATGAAAATTAATTTATTCATGATGTACCTTAGCCACAATACTTATTTCGTAGCTCATCAAGAACAGATACTTAAGTTAGCAAAAAATGGAAAAGGGGAAATCATAATAGATGAAGTATTTTCCATTATCTTAAGTGAATCAAAAATCCAAAACTCTAAAGACTTCTGGTTCTGCAATCTTTTTGAAGAAAAAGGCTACTCATCAATAATGCCTTTAATTTTCAGAAATATGCGAATAGATTTCTTCTATGAACTAGGACTTACACCTTCCATGGTTTTCATCAAAGTAAATCGAAAAATATTCATAAACAAACTGAAGTCATGTAATGCCATCTCTAAAGTCGACAAACACCATTCCACTTGTTATGCATATGCCCATTTTGGAAAAAAAGGACGAATTTCATTAGCCAATTTAATTCACTATAAATATGACATAAAAACATTATTAAGTATTTTAAGTGAAATTGACAAATATGGACATGAACAACATGGCAAATATGTTTACTACGAAACATTAAACCATGAAGGTAACTAAATGTATCCCCTATACAGAACAGATAGAGTACAAAAACATCATATGGACAAAGACATGAAAAAAGCAAAACACGCTATGAAGAAGCGATGTCAAAAATAATAAACTAATTGTTGGTCCCGTTTTTAGCAGTTTTAAAACACCACCTTTCAGCTAACCTCTGCCATTTCATCAAAATAACATGGTACGAAAAATCACCAACTTGATTAATTGATTTATAAATCAATTTTAGCACTTTTTGCAAAACCAGCATTGTCAGTCTACATGCGGCTTTCACTCATTCTTTAAAAAAATAAAGGGTACGAAAAACATCCAACTTGAAAAACTGAAAAAAAGTCCAGTTTCAAGAGGTTTTAAAACAGTAACTTTCAGCTAACCTATGCCATTTCATCAAAAAACACAGGGTACGAAAAATAACCAAACTGATTAACTGATTAATTAATCAGTTTTAGCACTTTTTGGAAAATGAGCATTACCAGTCTACATGCGGCTTTCACTCATTTTCCAGAAAAATAATGTGTCCGAAAAATCATAAGATAAAACAATCTCTTAAAAAGACGTTCATCAACTTTCCGCCAACCTTTCCTTGAACTTTTATCACGTCACCTTTATTAAGATTTGCGGCCTTTTCTAACTCGCTATTTTCTAACATGCATTGTATCGAAGTAATGAAATGATTTGTCTTCAAAGTTACATACATATCATCCAAAATATCCTTTCCAATCGTATCCACAACTCCAGATACTTCAAAAATTTGATCCAAATACTTTTCATCTGCTGCTATCTCGTTCTTAATATACTCATCAGCAAGTTGTTTAGCAGTAACTGATCCGACTTCTACTGTTGAAGGCCTCTCAACAGCATTTCTTTGCCTAGAAGGGGCAGCTGTTGAACCGTCATCAACAGCACTGCTTATAGCTCCAATAAGAAACAAAGCCAATAGTGTCGTTAGAATCTTATGTTTAACAAACCAGTTCCGCAAATCTGCATGACAATGTTTACACTTTTTTGCAGACTCATTAATCTTTTCCGAACATTGAGGACAGCCTTTGGTATTACTCATATTTAGTGAGTTAGGAATTACAAAAATGGACGTCGAGGACACCCAATCTACTTGCTCACAAGGAGTAGCCAAACTGGCTCGACGCCCATCTCCGCACCAGTTTGGTGCCAAAGATGGACTACAGTTCCTTGTGATGTAATTAGTAGTATGGGTGTCAGGAAAATACTAGCTCTGTTCCCCTTTAAAATCAACTTGATAACCACCACTCCAACTGAGGTATAATGTCTACACTCAGACAATCAACACCCAAATATGGACGTCCTCACAGAAAACATCACAAATGACCTGATCCGCTACATTAGAATTCTTGATAGAAGCTCCAAATCCTTTCAAAAAGAAGTGGCTAAATTAAGAAAGAAAAACTTCCAGTCCATCTCAAAAAAAGAGGTAAGCACTTTAATGAAAGAATTCCTAATACCCACAACAAAAGATAACACCAGATACATCTATGGGTATCTATCTTTAAAAAGAATTTCCCAAAAATATATCCTCAACACTAACCTCCTAGCTACAAAAGAAAAACCATCCCATTACAAAATTGAAGAACCCTCCGTAATAATTCAAATTACAGACGACTTATCCGCTGCTGACTGGGAAGAAATGAGGTTATTTTACGGAAAAATTAAAAAAGGAAGCGAAGAACTCCCCGATCAATACAATATTAAGAAAGTTTTCAGGAAAAACCATCACCTAACAAGAAGGTTCGACAACATTGATCTACGACTCGTAGTCTACAAAGACTATCTCAAAACTAATGACTACGACAAAACTTATTCAAAAATGGCCCAAATCAAAATAAACATCAACCACCAACCCTATCCACTTCACAGTCTAGTGGAGATGAAAAAAATGATAAAAGAAATAGAAGAACTGATCAACAACCTCTAGTTCTAAACAAAACTATATTCTCGAGAATATAGCCCGTATCAACTTTCAACGGAATGTTCTTTACTGCCCTCAAGCAGTAACAAGTCAAAACATTGAACGAAGAAAAACTAAAACAGATCCTCCCAAAAGATGAACTATCAAAGTTCACTAAGCTTGTTCCACAAAGCCAAACACCTATATGGCATTACTGGAAAGAATTCGTAACTCACTATCTACGCGAAGACAAAAGCACCAGCACTGTTTTAAATGTCAGAAACACGCTGCAATTCACAATTCGTCACATTAGTATCTATAGCATCGAACAATGCAACACTCCCGAAATTCTAAGAGAAGGACTTTTCAAAGCAAAAGAAGATAGAGGCTGGAAGAATGGAACACTCAACAATCACCGCAAAAACCTAAACACCTACTTTCTCTGGCTACTAGACATGGAATACATCAAGGAAAACAAAATCAAAAAAGTACGAAAATGCCACGAAGTACAAACAGAAAACCACACTCTCTCAGAAAGCGAAATCAAACAACTCCGCACTCACCTATTCACTGGTAGAAGAAATTCACAATTCGAGCGCTACAGAAACGCCCTACTTTTTGACATGATGATTCTCACAGGTGCTCGCCCATGCGAAATCCTCAACATCCAAATGCGAGACATCAAAGACAAATCTGGCACACATACACTCCTTATCAGGGGCAAAAAACAAAAAGGCCGAATCCGATACTACAATATGCCATCAAGCCTCATAGGGCTTTATAAGATGTTCGTAATGATCCGACAAAACCTTGGAAGAGACGAAGCAAATCTATTCTGCTCACAATCAAGAAGAACAGGCCTCACCTACAAAGGCATATCAAAACTAGTCCCAAAACTCTCCAGAGAACTAGGCTTCAAAATAACTTGCTACGGAATCCGAAGATTTGTAGCTACCAACTTATACCTAAAAAGAGTGCCACTAGAAAAAATACAGCAACACCTAGGCCACACCCGCATTACAACTACCCTACGATACATAGAGAAAAGCTGCCACTTAACTAAAGATGGGACTGATGAGATGGGGAAATTGTTGGGGTAAAACTAATAATTGAGGTTTCCATCAGAATAGCTTAAACTTAAAAACCCCATAATTACTAAAATACATGTCAAAAATCTTAGTCATAGGATCTACAACACAACGACCAAACTGTCATTGTGTTGGCTGGGAAGGAGAAATCCCTTACGTAGGTGATTTCGAGCTAGTCATTATAAATCTACAAAGCCTCACAGAAGAAATTCTGCCAAAATTAAAAAAAACTTTAGAAACACTTAAAACAGATCTTCATAATGCAATTTTGCGGAAACAGAATTAATGGTCATCACAGCTCCAACAATAGTTACAAACGCTGAAACAGGAGAACAAATCACCAACTATAGTTGGTTCATGGTTCCAATCATGGTAGAAGCAAAAAATGGAAAAGAGTTTAATAAACCATATCCTCAAAATCAACATTTTTCACAATATTTCGCCAACATAGATCAATGGGAAAGCATATTTCAAGGCTTTGTAGAAGATGCGTATGAAACAAGATTCCGTTCTCTAAAGGAGATCACGGCAACTCCCTTACGCCAAAATAAGGCAAACAAAATAATTTCATTCACAATTAAAATTAAAGAACATGAGCAATATCATAGTAAAATGAAAGAGGCATATTCAGTATATTTCCTACATCCCACAACAAAATGTAGTATTGATGAAGGCATAGATCTAATAATTAAAGCCGAGTCAAAAGACGATAGTGAAAAAGAGCCTCTTCCTGAATGGACAAAAGTAATTTTACTTCCAAAAGAAGACAACATAGCAACAAAAATAAAAACAACAATCTCAGATATCGAAGTGAAAACAAAAGAAAAAGAAAGTCTTGAAGAAGAATTTGAAAATTTAATGGAGTTTAAACACCTACTGACAAGTAGGGATCACCAGCTAGAAGAGGTTGTTAAAAAAGCGCTAAGGACAATTGGCATTACGGTCAATCCAGCAAAATACTCAGACGAAGATGGTGTAATCATAGATCCCAAAACAGAAAACGAAATCCCAATTGAAATCGGCGGAATGAATAAAGGTTTAACCGCAGAAAAGGTTCGACAATTAATAGACTGGTCTGAACCATTCAGTACTCCAGATATAAAATGTAAAGGACTCTTAATAGCAAACCCCTTTAGGGAAAAACAGCTCGACGAAGATCTTAACGGTAGAGGCAAACTAGCAGAAGAGAATATCATAGAAAAAGCTGTACCATGGGGACTTGCCATCATATCAACGATAGACATTTTTAAGGCTGTTAGGGCAAAACTAAACGGAGAAGATATCTCAGATTTTATCCAAAAAATATTCAACTCAACAGGAATAGTAACTTTTAATCCAACACCAACGGCTCCTCTCTCTTCACCCTCTGATGATGTAAGTGCAGAAGACGCACCAAGTGCATAACGGTTATGAAAAAAAGAAAATTTCTCATAACATACATCTTAGTTTATGATAACTTCGAAATAATATTTACAACTCTATTATGCCAAAAGACAGAGTACATGTCGTAAAAAGGTCTAATGGTTGGGCTGTAAGAAGACAAGGTGCTTCTAAAGCATCCGGAGTTTTTAGAAACCAAAGAGACGCCAGAAATGCTGCAGAAAATTATCGCAACAAAGGAAGTGACGTCATTATTCACAAATCTGATGGCTCTATTCATAGATGGAGAAAAGGGAAATAATCATTTTATATGTGCGATAATTTTAGCACTAGTGTTTTCATAAATTGTCCCTACGACCCTGAATATCTTCCACTAATGCGAGCCTTAATTTTTGTTATTGTTTACTGTGGATTCACGCCACGCCTAGCTGCAGAAAGAACAGACTCTGGCGAAACAAGATTTGATAAAATAATGGAACTAATCGAAGCCTGCCAATACAGCATCCATGACTTATCAAGAGTAAAAGCAAAAAAGATAGGAGAATTGTACAGATTAAATATCCCCTTCGAAATTGGTCTTGATTTAGGTTGTCGCAAATACAAGCTTCCCAATAAAAAATGTTTAGTTTTAGAAGCTTCTAGACACGAGTGCCAAAAAGCTTTATCAGATCTTGCTCACGTAGATCTAAAACACCACGACGAAGATTCCGAAAGCCTAATTATAGCTATACGAAATTGGTTTTCAGAATTAGGTGTTGATGACCTTGATGGTGGTGCCAAAATTTGGAATATGTACAATTATTTCTGGGCAGATTTTTACTCAGAAAGAGAAAAAGCTGGCTTCTCCCATAAAGAAATAAATAACACAACTATTCCTGAATTTTTAAAAAAAATAAAACCTTGGATTGAGAAAAACTCCTAATTCAACGAATGCATCTCGACACTCTTACTCATCTGTTGAGTCGAGCACGATAGATAAATCGTAGTAGTAGTTATCTTCGAATGCCCCATCAATTTTGACAAAGTATAAATATCACATCCTCCTTCCAGCATCAACCGAGCAAAGGCATGCCTCAGCGTATGAGAAGAGAAATTGATCTTTGTCCGCTTCTTCAACGTGGTCATTACTTTCTCAATTCCACTCTCTCCCAAGGGAATATCCTTTTGAACACCAGTAAAGAAATGGATACACTTTTTGCCAAATTTTTGACGCTGTTGAAGGTACTCCGACAACAGTATTTTCAACCTACTATTTATCGGAATAACCCTATCCTTGCTGCCTTTCCCCTGATTTATAAATATCGATCCATTCTCAATAGAAACATCGTTTAGCTTCAATTTCAACACCTCCCCTCTCCTCAACCCAGCCATTAACATAATGGCTACAATAGCCCTATTTCGATACTTACATAGACGATATACATAAGCCATATTAAACGAATACTCCAAGACTTTCAGAGCCTGTTCTCGCGTCAATGTACGAGGAATCTTGTGCTCCAATCTTGGCTTTTCCAACTGATCCAAATAGTTCTCTTTGATATATTCATTCTTCACCAACCATTTCATAAAGGTATTCAGATACTTCAAGTGGCTTCTAAAGGTCACTGCTGACCACTTCCGCTCTAGTCTTCCATGAAAAAACCAATCCTCAAGTATTCGTAAATTCAAATCCTTAGGATATTCAACCGTCGACAACTTAAAGAACAAAGCAAAAGTCCGCTCATAGTTTTTGATAGTACTAGGAGCATAATTGCGAATAACAGCGCAACGCTGCATATAGGACTGTGCTAACTCACTCAAAGGAGGATTCATCATGGTGTGTGATGTTAATAAATAATCATCACACAGAATGTCCTTTCCTTAGCTCTATATGGAGCCGCGAGAGGGATTTGAACCCTCGACCCCGACCTTACCATGGTCGTGCTCTACCCCTGAGCTATCGCGGCTAATTATGATCCGAGAACCACATCCCACAGGGACGATAGTCTGGAGAGCATGCAAATCATCATCTTTGCCCTTGCTCCTAATCAAACCTTTGTTTCGTCTAGTGGAGTACATCCTTACCATGGACGTGCTCTACCCCTGAGCTACGGCGGCTTATTCACAATATTCGCAACAATTGAACCAGCGCTACAACAACTAACGCTAAACCTGTTCAACAAGCCAGCGCATTCTACCCATAGCACTCACACAGATCAAGTCACAGCCTTGTCCAACGCTTCCGTCACCCCAGACTTCAATTCAACAACCGTCGCATCAGAACACCCAGCCCTCTTCCTCAAGGCATCTCTCAATCCATCATCCCCAACCTTCTCCACATCCGAAACATCAAAAAGACTTACCAAAAGCACCTGCACAGCATCATGCTCCGAAAGCTCAGACTCCGACGAACTCACTGGAAAATCCACCGGCAAATCCGCAGAATCCTTCGAACCCTCCTCCACCCCCAAACTCATCATCGCCACTCCACTCCCTTCAACCTTCACCCACACATACAAAGTTTTCCCAATTTCCCCCTCATACCTCAACATATCAACGATTTCATAATCTTCACCAATACGCGAAAGCACCACCTCGCTCAAATCACGAAACTCAATGCTCTCCCAATTTCCTCCAATATTATCCATGGAGAATGAAATTAGCACGAACAAAAGCCTTAGACAAGCCTCTACTTAGCCCCTGCAGCAAACTCAATCGAATTGTTGTTTGTGTAGTAAGTATAAGTCTGACCTTTTTCACGCACACCAATTCTAAAGCTCACCATATCACCAGCCTCAATTCCAACACTTGGCTTCTGCAAAACAGCAGACATTGTCGAAATATTCACCGGAATAGTGATATCCCCCTTCGCATTTGAAGGAATGGCATATGGCGCAAAATCTTCGTACATATTATAACAACTCCCTTCACCACAAATCTCTACAATAAGGTCAAAAGTCGATTTGGAACCAAGATAAAATCCTGGAGCATTGTCCGCCGTAAATTGAAGACCAAAGTGAACCTGAGTCCCCTCTACAGCAGTACTCAAAATCTTAAAATCATCAGTATCAAACATATCGTCTCCAAAACCAAAATTCACTGTCGGAGCAGAACCAGAACTCGATCCACTTCCCGAACTAGAACCACTCGAACTCGGACTCGAACTTGAGCTAGAACCAAGCGGAGACGGCACATTCACATCCCCCACAAACCTATAAGTATTCGTATAAATCATTCCAGTAACAGGATCATTCAAAGCAAATCTCCAAACAGACTTCCCCGGATTTCCCGCCACAACATCATCCAGCTCACTATCAGCAATAATAAACTGTCTGGTACTCGGACTCTTTTTAAACACGATCACCCCCAATTCCTTCACCGTAGTACAGTCTGAGAGGCCCGCATTACAATATTCCAAGTCCAAATCGCTAGAGTACTGGGATTTGTCCACACCATCGTTAAATCCAGGCAAAGTGGCCTTAAACGTAATGGCCGAACTCTTGCTCGCAGTATAAGTAATTTTGTTTCCATCCAAAGGATAAGAACTGCTGGCAGTATATTTCATCACAAAAGTATCCGCATCATAAGCCGCACCCACAGAAGGCCCGCTTTGTAGATCCGCAATATCCTTGGCATCTATGTTTAATGAAAGTTGTGTTGAAGTCCTTTCAACACCATTTGGACCCTCAATAACCGCTTCAAAATACAAATCATTTCCAAGCTCATTCAATGCCTGAACAATCAGTCCAACAAGATCAGCATTCGAAATAATCACATATTTAAACCTATATTGATCGGTATTATCACTCTGAAATGACTTCTCCTTACTAAAAACCCAATGTTCATCCTCATCAACCAAAATACAATTATCAGCATCACTACATAGATTAATCTCCACCGGCGCCACATAACCATCTTCAATATATTCTTTCTTTGAAAATACATCGGCAAAGTCACTTTTAAGCTCAACGACGTCTTCACATCATTATCAAAATTCACATAATTCACCCCTTCATACCCTCCAGAACCAGAACTATAATTATTCTTTAACTGAAGATTATCCTCAAAAAGTGCTTCTCCATCCCCAAGCAAAATCTGCCCATTCGGATTTAAGAAAAGAAATTTCAAACGATTCGTAGAATAAATACTAGAACCATTCGCATCCGTAATTCTAGCCCTAAACTCAAGCTCATCCCCATGAACCGCACCAAGCGCACTCACCGGTCCAGCCAAATCAGTCTGGTTAACCTTCACATTTTTCTTTTTGTAACTTTCTCCCGGCGGATTCTTAAAAATTATCGCAGACTTGTCAGCTTGCACATCCACACAATTTTCCCCATCACAAAGCTCCAAAGCATAAGCAACCGTATATTGAGCTTGGCTATTTTTCTTAGTCAAATCCGGAAGATAAACAGTGAAATCTCCCATAAACTTAGATTCACTCTCATCAAAATACATAATCCCCGGTTTCAAAACCATGTATGGATCATGTGAAACTTGAAATGTCGCAGTATTAAAAGCTCCAGTAATATCACTGGTCAAATTCTCCACCACCGCCTTTTCTTCAATAATCTCCACATCCCCCTCCACAATTTCAGCCTCTTCTTCCCCACTCGCCACACCTCTACTCCTCACAGGATCAGCAACTACCGCATCCCATCTATCAGCAAAATTCTTCTGACAGAAATCAACACGACCCTGATCAACCTCACGCCCTTCCTTAAATTGACGACCAATATCTTCACATTGTTCACGTTTAGCATCATCCAAATTAGCTGTTCTCCCCTGAAAAAGTCCTCCAGAAGTAAAAAAGAATCCAGCAACCAAAACCACCACCACAACTCCCGCAATCATCGCAATTTTCTTCTTTTTAGCATCAAACCAAGGCGCCTTCACAGACACCACAGCATCCACAACCGGTTCATCCGAACTCGGCGCATCAGCAATTGGCGCAGCAGCAGCCACCGTCGCAGACTCCACAGTTGGAGCTGTCGATACGGATGGCACATCAGCTGTAGGTGTTTCCACCACAGGCGTCGGTGTTGGAGTAGCTTCAACAACAGGCGCAGGTGCAGGTGTTTCCACCACAGGTGCAGGTGTTGGAGTAGCTTCAACAACAGGTACAGCAGGAACTGGCGCTTCAGGCGTCACAGCTGCTACTGTTTCAATTTTAAAACTTTCAGCGGGTACCTCGGCTCCGGGTTGCGGAACTCCGGCATTATTTGGATCAGCCATGTTTTTATTTTTATTTTTTTATTCCCTAAATTATAGCACTTTTAAGCCTTTTTCTCAAGTTCCTTGGATCTAAAAATTAGATGAAATACGCAGTTCTGCAGTTAATTTTTACAACAAAAGCGTACAAATAAGTACGCTGAGTTTAAAAATTGGCGAAGAACAAGCCCAAAGGGTCTTCGGAGCAGAGTTCTCAGCTCTGCTGAGGAGCAGGCTCCGAAGATAGTTCGCTAATCTTTCGATTCAAGCCTCTGCCATACGACAGCTATTCCCATCAAGTACAAAAAGTAAGCAACAACCTCCAACAAATTAGGATTCCCATTATATCCAAAAAGTCCCTTCAAAAAGCTCCCAAAAGCACCTTTTTCATTCAAAATCCCATTAATATCCCAAATATGCTCAGCAATCACCGGCACAACCATCGCCTCCTGCAACTCATGAACTCCGTGCGCCACCAAACCGGCAGCAAAAAGAATCAAAATCACAGAGGTAAATGTGAAAAATTTCTTCAAAGGAATCTCCACCGCGCCCTTAAACAAGGCAAAAGCCAGCACGATCGCCAACACAATTCCCAACAATCCTCCCCACAAAACCTCAGCCCCATCACTAGAAACCAAAGCCGCCTGCAAGAAAATCACAGTCTCAATCCCCTCCCTCGCCACACCCACAAAACTCAAAGCAAAAAGCCCCCAAGGACGACTATTCTTCAAATGCATACTCGCCTTATTTTCCAAATCCTTTTTAATATTACGTCTCTGCTTCAACATCCACAAAATCATCCAAGTCAATAATCCCGCAGCCACAAGCATCATTACCCCTTCATACAATTCCTCAGCTTGCCCCTCAAATCCACCCAAATATGCACCAAAAACCCATGCCAACACCAAACTCAGCACAATTCCCGCCACAACTCCTCCCCACACATATCGCACCCCCTTAGCCCCCTGCGTTTTCTTCAAATAAGCCAACAAGATCCCAACGATCAATGCTGCTTCCAAAGTCTCCCTCAAGGTAATGACAAGTGCTGCTGACATATATATAAAAGTTAAAATTTATTTACCCAAAGGTAAAAGTTTTAGCAAAACAAATCAAGACTAAATTAGTCCACTTTAAAAAAACCGCATAAACAAAAGAACCATCACCGCGCATTAAGCAACTTAGACAGTCCCAAAATTCTTATTAACTTTTTAGCTCCGCCGTGCCGCACAACATCATGTGTACTGGCCCCCTGAGTGTTCAAGATGGGTGCCTTCTTCTCCTAACCACGGTTAGAAGGAATATGGGCTCCCGGCATTTGTTTCGATAGAGAGAGTAGTTCGACTGCTACAAACAAAGCAGAGCATGTAAGAATCTTACTCAGACCATGCCCCAATGTAAAGGCTCCAACAAGCCATTCACCTAGAAGCAGACATACCAAAAGCGCCTGCACAATAAGCTAGACACCTACTACATCTAGGTGCCCAAAAACAAAACTATAGAGACCCAATCGTACATTTTGCCCACTACAGTCAGGAAAATCGACGTTCCAAACACATCCCTTATAATTACAATATCGATCAGCAATATGACAATGAAATAATTCGTACCTTTCCGCATGTAATTCGCATAATAGTCGAAATATTGCCGTGGCCAAACCAATCCCAAAATCTTCGATCCATCCAACGGAGGAAAAGGCAGAAGGTTAAAAACACCTAAGAATACTGAAATTTGAAAAATATATTCCATCAACAAATGAGAGCCAACATATTTCATCGGAATCGCAATCACCAAAGCCAACAAAAAGTTAGCCATAGGCCCAGCCAAAGCCGTAAAAGCACTATCTCTAATCGGATACTTAAAATTAGCCGGATTAATCGGCACCGGTTTGCCCCATCCAATTAAACCCGAAAGCAAAAACACCAAAGTCCCCATCGGATCCAAATGTTTGATCGGATTCAAAGTAACCCTCCCCTGTAATTTGGCAGTAGGATCACCTAATTTATGCGCCACCCAAGCATGCGCCGCCTCATGAACGGTCAACGCACTAAGCAAAGCTATCGCAAAATAAAACCAATGAGTCAAAAATTCCATGCCTACAAGATACTAAAAAGCTCGAATTAAGTCACGTCATCCGCAACAATCTATTTGCTCCTCTCTAGCAACAAGGCTTTTTCGATCAGATTCCTAAATCCATCTGAAAAATCTTCACATACCATCCTGATTCCAAACTCCTCACACCTTGCACCTTGTCCCTTCTTGTCTATACGTTGATGACTTGTAGACAGCACCGGAGCCTGCTCAAAATCACCCAACTGTATTGCGCCTTCACCAGCAATAGCCATCACTTTCGCCACAATTTCATCAACTATCGCGCTCACTGGAACATCCAGTCCTTCCAAAACCTTTATTTCATCCGGATCAATACCAATAAATTTTTTCAAAGTACCCACTGTATCAGCACTAAGCTCTCTCAATTGCGAATAAGAACGATTCGTTAAATTATTTACAACTACTACAGATTTCACAAATTCAGGCTTATCCAAAACCTCACCTTCCGCTGAAGTAACACTCAAATGCCCCAATCCAACAGAAACCCGAGTCCCTCCAGAAAAACTATCAGCTGAAACCCTTCCTTTGTCCAAATCTTGTAATGACATATCGTTGAATTAAAAAACAGGAGAGTAGGATAGCAAACAATCATCTACAATACAAAAGCGAAATATGCTATAAAAGGCTACACACGGCAACGCACTGCAACGCGGAGAGATGGCAGAGGTGCTCAATGAGCCCCCACGAAAGTATTGAGTGGCTGGGCAAATTAGCTTACGATGGTGGAAGCCTATGGCAACACGGAGAGATGGCAGAGGTGCTCAATGAGCCCCCACGAAAGTATTGAGTGGCTGGGCGAATTA
>JAESSS010000071.1 GCA_016763975.1 Candidatus Altimarinota bacterium | reverse complement strand
TTCTAGAGAATGATTTGTTTATAAGCTTAAATTGATGGGCGTTCGCGCACCAAAAATTTACTTGTCGGCAAATCTGTTCTCTGTCATCTATCTTTTCGAAAAGAGTTCTCTACAAGAGTTTCCACCCTCATTGACGAAACCCTCAAAAAAGGCTAAGCTCTCCGCTTAAAGATGTTCTTTGAAATATTGTAGGGAATGATTTGTTCATAAATTTTGAGTATGCGGATCCACTCGGATACCACTTGCTCTTGTGCGCAAATCTCTTCTCTACTGACTGTTTCTAATCTCAAACCAAGGAATTTAATGGTGACGCATAGTCACGTAATCGCTCTCTCGGCAATGTTCTTTTGCTTTTTCGGCATCGGAGCAGCAGCCCGGATGTGGAAAAAGACCACCACGGCTAAGAACCTCGACATGTGGATATTATGGCTTTGCGCCTCAGTGTTCACTTTCCCGGCTCTGATAAGGGGCTTTCATGTAACAATTTTCGTCGGCCTTGTCGCGGTCCTGGTTCTGGCCCGTCCTCTGACACACCCGAAAATGAGGTACAATCCGCACCAAATCCCCGAGGAGTGGCATCAGTGGTGGGCCAAAACCGCGGTGCTCGTGCTGATCCTAATCGGTGCCTGCACGATAATCGTCGAACTTACATTCTTCGATTACCTTTTCGCCTCGGCAGCGAGCCTCATTATTATGTTCGGCCTCGTCCTTTTTCACGCCTCCGAGGGGCTGAAGCGCGAGAGCAACTGGGACCTCCATGCGGTGCTGATCGCCAGCTTGGTGTTCTTCCTGGCCGCCGACTACAAGCCCATGGGAAATCCAGGCGCAGCGATTGCAAGCCTAGTGCTAATCGTCGGAGCGGTGCTCGTGGCAGGCAACTTCCTAAAAGACTGGAAGCTCATGCCCTCTGTCCGTGTCAGGGTCGGCATGATGTTCCTTGCCATGGCTTGCTATCACATGGGCAAAGCCAGCCTCGGTTTCTAAACAGCCAGAAGAGAATACCCCCCGTCCCACCGGCATCACGTCGTGGGTGGGGGCTCTTCTGTGTGCCCAAATTGTAAAATAGTAAAATTTTTGGACTATTTTACAAACCAGCAATCTTCAACCCAACTTCACATCACGCCCAATTTGTGTAAAAATATCTACCTGATGAACCACGCACTTATTCTCGCAGGCGGCCAAGGCAAACGTATGAGCATGAAAAAGGACAAAATGCTCATTCTCGCTGGCAATTACCCGATCTTGTACTATTCAATTTCTGCTTTTCACGATCATCCGGAAATCGACACTATTACCATCGTCTGCAATCGAGACAACAAAGAAAACATCAAAAAACTGATCAAGACTTACTCTTTCGACAAGGTCAAAAAAATCATCCACGGCGGTGATTCTCGCCAACAATCTGTCGAGCGCGGTTTCAAAGAAATCCAAGGCCAAAAAGACGACATCGTCTTGGTTCACAACGGTGCCAACCCACTTGTTTCTCAGGATGAAATCACCGAATCCATCGAAAAATCCCAAGAACACGGCGCAGCAATAGTTGGCCGTCCGATCACCTCTACTATTAAAGAAGTAAAAGGCAAAAAAGTTGTAAAAACTCACGACCGCAGCAAACTTTTCGCAGCAGAAACACCTCAATCCGCCAAATACCAAATTCTCAAAAAAGCCATCGACACCACTCACAAAAACAAAATCGAAGTCACCGACGAAGCGATGATGCTCGAATTAATCGACCAACCAATTGTTTATATCGAAGCCCACGAAAACAATTTTAAAATCACCAACCAAACAGATTTCGCTCGCCTCCGTTCAATTCTCGGCGAACTTCCCAACGATGTCCGCGTCGGTATCGGCCAAGATTCTCATGTTTTTGAAGACAAAGAACTCGGCCTCACTTTTGGAGGAGTCTTGTTTGAAAAAGAAAGAAAACTAAAAGCCAACTCAGACGGAGACGTAATTCTTCACGCAATTTTTAACGGAATTTCCCAAGCCATCGGCGACGGATCTCTCGGATTTTATGCCGACGAACAATTCGCAAAAGGAATTACCGATTCAAAAAAATACCTCAATCCCCTGCTCAAAAAAATGCATAAAGCTGGTTTCGAAATAAACAGCCTCGGCCTAATGCTCGAATGCAAAACTCCAAAAATAGATCCCCTCGTACCAAAACTCAAAAAATCCCTCGCCCAAATCCTCTCCCTCAACTCCCGCCGCATCGGCATCACCGCCACATCCGGCGAAGAAGCCACCGCTTTTGGACGCGGCAAAGGTATCCAATGTTTCGCCATAGTTTCACTGAAGAAAAGGGCTTAGTCATCAAAATTTAGTGACAGAGGCTTTTTTGGCATGCCACAAATTCCCCACCTCACCACAACACAAATTTGACCAGCCGCCTCAACAACACTACAATACTTTCCAAGAAGTCAAGCACTCAGCACCTATGCCAAAATCAGTCACAATTAGTGCCCCTGCAAAAGTTAATCTTTGTTTAGACATAATCGGCAAAGACCAGTCTGGATACCACAAAATCCAGACAATTTTTCACGAGCTTTCGGAACTCGCCGACGAAGTGCAAATCACAGAATCAAAACAAAGCGACAATTTGACAATGCCTCAGCACCCCCTAAAACAGGAAGACAATCTCGCCTTCAAAGCACTGCAACTGGTTAAGCAGCGCTACGACATCACCGACCGTTACGTGCACATTCACATTACAAAAAACATCCCACTCGCAGCCGGCCTCGGTGGCGCTTCCTCCGACGCAGCCGCTGTGATCAAAGGCCTCAACCAACTTTGGGACCTCCGTCTCGAAACTGAAGAAATGCAAAAACTCGCAGCCGAACTGGGAATGGACGTACCGTTCTTTATTTTAGGTGGAACTGCCTTCGGAACACATTACGGTGAGCGCATACAGCCCCTCAGCCGCATCAAAGGACTAAAAGTAGAACTGATCCCCGACCGCCAGCACCGAGCTCTGACAGCCAGCCAATACGCCGATGTCGACCTCCAAGAATGTGGCAAAAACACTCAAAAAACCGTAAAGATGCTCGAAGCCATCTCCAGAGGTGACACCGAAGAAATCATCAAAAACCTCCACAACGATTTCGGCCAAAACCTAACTGGCTCTGGCCCAACCCATCTCTTTCTTACAACTCGCTCTTAATTATCTCCCACAAAATCGCCGCAACATCGGGCGTACTATCCTGACTCAGATGAGCACGCTGAACATTTTCTTGAAGATGCCTAACTCCCTGTTTGGCGTCTTCAACACCAAACATTTTTAACAGTGTTGCCGCTACGTTTCCATTCATCACCGCTTTAATATCAAAAATGATTTGATCAGCCTTCCTTTTTCTTTTCGCTTCCATCATTTTTCCTTCAAGGATTTCCTCAGAAGATCCCATATCATGTACTAGTGTTTCGATAATATATTCTAACTCTCCGGCATCAATTTCATCCCGCTCAAAACGCTTCTTCACTTTTTTTACCAGCTGTTTCACCAACCAACCTTTCAGCAAAGGTCTCATTTCTTTCATCGTTTCCGCGACCACAAGGTTAATTTTTGCCTGTTTCTGATCAACGAAATTTACTTGTAAACGTGCACTCATAATAAAAAGTTAAAATTCTGACCGTCCCGCCATCGCACGACTCAAAGTCACGCTATCGGCATATTCCAAGTCACCTCCCACCGGAAGTCCTCGGGCAATTCTTGTAATTTTTACTGGAGAATCTATTAAATGTTTTTGGATATAAAGAGCCGTCGCCTCTCCTTCCAAAGATGGATTTGTCGCTAGAATAAGTTCTTCCACCCCCCCTTTCCCAATTCTTTCAAAAAGTTCAGTCATTTTTAATTGATCCGGCCCCACTCCATCAATCGGACTCAACGCTCCATGCAAAACATGATAGAGGCCACGATATTCTCGAGTTTTTTCCAAAGCAACCACGTCCAAGATCTCTTCCACCACACAAATAATCTCACTATTCCTCCCCTCCCCACAACAAATTATACAAGGATTATTTTCCGCAATATTCCAGCACGTTTCACAAAAAATCACATTGTCCTTTAATCCCAAAACCGCACGCCCCAAAGGCTCAACCCTACTATCCGGAGAATGCAAAAGGTGAATCGCCAAACGTTGTGCAGATTTTGGCCCCACGCCCGGAAGCTTGGAGAATTCCTCGATCAGGTCGCGAATAGATTTTGGTAAAAAGTGTGACATATGCCGCCAATTTTATCACAAATTAGCCCAATGACTATTGACAGAAGCGCGGAGAAGCCGCTTAACACATGTCCAAAAAATAGCGATGAATGTTAGTGTCTTCAGCCATCTCTGGATGAAAAGAAGATGCCATGATTTTGCCCTGCCTCACACAAACCGCCTCTTCCCCATTCCTACTCAAAACCTCAACCTTCTCAACGTTCACAAACCGAGGAGCCCTGATAAAAACCGCCGGAACACGCCCCCCTTCAAAATCCAGCTCCGTTTCAAAACTCTCCAACTGCCCACCATAAGCATTTCTCTCAACCTCCATATCAATAAGCCCCATCTTTGCCAGCAAAATCGCCCCCGCACAAGTGCCATAAATCGGCAGCCCGCTGCCAATAATCGCCTCCCACAACCCGAAGCGCTTCATCAGCTTTTCCATAGTAGTACTCTCTCCTCCCGGCATCACCAATCCATCTAGTCCCTCTAGATCCTCGGCATTTTTGACCCGCACAATCTCCGCACCCAGACGCTGCAAAGCTGAGATGTGTTCTTCTACCGAGCCCTGAATATCTAGGATTCCAATTTTCATAGATTCCAACCTATCACAAAAAAAGACCCCCGCACAACGCGAGGGCCTTTCCCAAAAGTCTTATTCGTATTTAACTCCTTCTAGGAATTGAGTGATAAAATCATTGTTCATTAACTTAGCTTCATCAAAACCATCGTTGCCATCAGAAACATTCATATCAGTATTTTGGAAATACATCATTAACATTCTATTTCCGGCATCATTCTTTTTGAAAACATAAGCAATTTGATTCAAGTTACTTGCACACTGTTGAGAATACGCCAGCTGAGTGAAAGCTTCTCCACCAAAGTCTGAAGTAAGAATCAGCGGTGAGTAAAGTACACAAGTTTTGGCGATAGTTTGAAGTTCGTTCAAGTTCATATCGTAAATAGCTTGAGCAAATTCTTCAGTTGTCATCGCTTGTTCTGCTGCATCTAATTCACCATCCAACATATCGATTTGATCGATGTTTAATGGGTCTAGTCCAGTATTTACGGTCTCTTCGTGAACGGGATAATTAATAGGGCTAAATGTCATTGAAAGAGAATCAGCACCTAGTAGTGATTGTGAGCTGTAAGTAACTCCAACTCCCTGTCCTGGTGGACCAAATACGTGATCTAGTGATGGGAAATCGTCCATTTCATATTTGAACATTCCGTCAGAATCGTATGTGCTCAAATCTACAGTTCCATCAACTCCTGGCGATCCTCCTGGACAGCTAGGTTGGTCAAAGAAGTATGTGCTATCCACGTATCCCTTAGAATAACCAAATCTGTATCCTTCGTCATAATATTGGTTTCCAGCTCCAGATCCTACAGGTGATTCATCGTATATTGGAACCAAAGAGTTGTATTGTACTTTTCCATCACCGTGGCCACGATAGAATCCTTCTTCGTAGCTGGCACCTTTACTGTATGTCAGGAATCTAGTGCTATCTAAACAAAGTACAGATTGTCTCCATGCAGTTTGAACCTTGAATTGATATTTTCCATTTCCAGTAGGACTATTGAATTCATCAGTTCCATAATAACCACTCAACACAACACCTTCAGGTGCTGGGAAAGATCCAGTATAGGCAGCATCGCTATCAAGAACAGCGTCGCCATTACTAACAGTTTCAACTGGAGCATCCATATCATCTCCAACAACAGCAATTGGCGCAAGATCCCTCATCACTGGGTTTTGTGCTTGATACACCATTACCGCAACATCCTGACGAACTACCGAATCACCTGGACCATATTGGCCAGAAGGGTTTCCATCAGAATTTTTGTATCCATTTATTACAGAGTTTGCGTAAGCAGTATTCACAAGATCGTAGAACCATTGCTGAGGTTTTACATCATCAAAAACTGCTACTCCTCCTACAATAACGGTCAAATTATTTCCTCCAACCACAATCTTTGCTACTTCAGCACGATTGATTACTGCATCTGGACGGAAAGTTTTTTTGCCATCAGAATTTTCGCTTCCGGTATCACCAGCAACCAAGCCAACACTGGCAGCAGCTTCGATGTATCCCCAGGAAGGATGAGCAGTTGAAACATCAGAAAAAGTTGTTTCAACGTTAGTGTATCCAGCAAGGCCATCTTCTCCAAAAGGCAGCGAAACTGGATCAAGGCCCATGCCTTTTACCACCATTTCAACAGCAAAAGCACGAGTGCCCGCTTGTCCCCCATTAAAGGAACCACTACCATCAAGCATTCCTTGGCTCACCAAAGAGTTTACCGCTGTTTCAGCATAGCTTCCACCGAGGTCGGTGTATGCAAATGCCATCAAGTTAGTACTTAGCAAAGCCGCGATCGACGCAATGCTTAGTATTTTTCTAATTCTCATAGAATTGAGGTTAAATTACAAATCTAACCTTAGCTCAACCCTGTCTTTTAATCCACCATTTCTTTAGCCTAGGCAGGCTTACTTGTGACAGTGTATAAGCCAAAACCGGCACAAAAGCGGCTAGATATGCCTGTCGGATATCCACAATCCACATGAAGAAAAAAGCCGCTAAGTAGGTGAAAAGCAAAATCACTACCAGCCGAAAAACCGAAGTTTCCCAAGCTTTGTCCCCTTCCACCTGAAGGTTTCTCTCCTGAATTTTCTGAATTTCTTTTTCGATGTTCATGATTGAACCTTAGCAGAATTTCAACAGCGCTGGTAGAACTGCACTTTTTGGTCGATGTGGCAGTTTAGATTGGTCCTGTCCGGGTTTTTGAGTATGGACCAGTTTTGAGGTGCGGCCTCTTCATTATGTATCAGCCCTTGGTGAGCGAGGTCGTGGTGCTCTTTGCACAGTGCAATTATTTTGTCAGGGTCATGTATATGGTCTGAGGCATGGCGATTGCTGTGGTGTAGGTGGAGGTACTCTTTTTTGCAGCTGGGGAATTCACAAAAACCGCCACATCTTTTTTGTACATATTTTTTTATAGCGTTGGGTATATGTTTGGATTTAGTTTTAACCGGTCGAGGTTTTTCTTCTCCAGCGAGTAGTTCCTCGATTAATTCGCCCCAAGTTTTATCACCTTTTCTTTTTTTGAGGCGCTCGATTAGAGCTGTATTAAGCCTTAATTCGAGGATTTCTTTTTCGGGGATATCCCCAGAAATGCCACGGAACTCTTTTACGTAAAGTCTTAGGGTTCTGTTTGGCATTTGTTTTGATTTCTCTGCCCAAAAAGCTGCTGTCTCCTTTGTAGCAATAGTGGCGACAGGCCTCACGGCATTAATTCCTTTCTTCTCAGCAATCCTCATTAGAGCGGGTTTGTCTGAAATTCTCTTCAAAACACGCAACGCTTCTTCAACCTGGTTATGGCTGAGCCCTGCAATCTTTGCTGCATATTCATAGATGGAGCTGAATCCCTTTTTATTGTAGATCCGTTTTTCAAATATTTTTGGCAAAAGGAATAGGCACTTTCTTTGCCACTTTTTGGCTTTGCCTCCGTACTCAACAAATTTTTCATGTAAGTTCTTCATAAGCACATTATATCAAAAAAGGTGAGCATACACTCACCTTTCATCTTGCATCAAAATCAAGAACATTTCACTACCAACCTCTTCCAGCATATTTCTGATCGAGCTGATCAATTTCCAGTCCTGCCATCGCATCACCAAGCCCACGAGAGACTCTTTCCAAAATCACTGGATCACGATAATTCATTACCGCTTCCACAATTGCTTTGGCCATTGCTGGAGGATTCGAAGATTTAAAAATCCCAGATCCCACAAAAATTCCATCACATCCCAACTGCATCATCAGTGCCGCATCAGCCGGAGTAGCAATCCCACCCGCAGCAAAATTCACAACCGGCAATCTCCCCAAATCCCTCACTTCCTTAACCAGCTCAACAGAAACGCGCTCCTTTTTAGCAAATTCCTCCACACTTCCAGTCTTCAACCCTGCGATCTCCTCAGTAATACATCTCATATGTCTCACCGCTTCAACCACATTCCCAGTCCCAGCCTCCCCCTTTGTTCGAATCATACAAGCTCCTTCCGCAATACGACGCAAAGCCTCACCCAAATTACAAGCACCACAAACAAATGGCACATCAAAGTCAGTCTTCGTAACATGGTATTTCTCGTCAGCCGGAGTCAAAACCTCACTTTCATCAATATAATCAATTCCAATAGACTGCAAAATCTGCGCCTCAGCAAAATGTCCAATACGCACTTTGGCCATCACAGGAATCGAAGCCACTTCCATAATCTCATGAATCATTTTTGGATCACTCATCCTCGCCACTCCACCATCACGACGAATATCTGAAGGCACACGTTCCAATGCCATCACCGCCACAGCCCCAGCCTCCTCAGCAATCCGCGCTTGATCAGCATCTACCACATCCATAATTACTCCGCCCTTCAACATCTGAGCCAGACCTTTTTTCAGTTTGAGTGTATTTTTTTCCATCAGATTTTGTAAATTATATAGCCCAGAATTTATAAATGAAAATAGAGGCTCATACAAGCCAAAAAACTCAGAAATTTCTCCCCATGCCAATATCACAAGCAGCAATCGCAATCTCTCCTCCAGCCACCGGATCGCATTGCCCCTCTCCCACCCATTCCGCCAGGTCATCTGACCAGTCACGTATTTGTATCCCTGTATCTACTAGCACTTGCAACGCCCCCGTTGCTATTCCTGCGGCAGCTATTCCCATAGAGTTCCCTCCATAGCTTATTCCGTCGACCACAGCACAGGCAGCCTCTCTCTTTATTTCTTTTGCTAGATCCTCAACACCATGTTTAATCCGATCGCTCCCCATCATAAATACAGTTGAAACAGCATCACTCGCAGTCCTCACGCCTGTGGAAATCTGCGCTACCCTTTCATTAACAATCCCTTTTGAAGTCTCCACCAAGGGTTTAGATGCGGATAGTCCCCCTGCAACCAGCAAGCTCAACACCCCCATTTTCAATCTTGATAATCTAGGTTTTCTTTTCATAAAAGCAGATAAAAGCTAAGAAGTAATCATAACAGCATTATTGAGGAATTAAAAATCAGCCAATAAAGGAATGCAAAATCCCTAGAATTTGCCCCCTCTCCTCCCCTAGTGTAATCTGGATTTAACTTCTCAATCCAAATTAAATATGAAAAATAAGAAAATGATAATAGCGATGGCCCTTGTGCTCGTCGCAGGTTTTTCCGCATGGGCTAGCGCTTCTCCTACTCTCTTTCAAGGGGATACAAGAGGTGGCGGAGGTGAGCGTGGCAATGAGGCCACAGTTGAGATTTCTGAAGATCTTCCTTGGTGGTGTGTCGAATCTTGTCCAGATGGAACTGTTCTGTGGGGCTACAATGTTGATGATTCTTTAGTTTGTGTTCAGAAATGTGCTGAAGGTGAAGCAATGTGGGGATTAAAAGAAGATGGTACTGCGGTTTGTTTTGAGGAATGTCCAGAAGGCTACAGTGTTGGAGAGGTTACGGAAGATGGTTTTGTTTGTGAGCCAATTCTTGAAGAAGGGGAAGAGGGCGAAATACCGCCACCAATAGATTCACCATTTTCAAAATACGATCCCTTACTTTTGACACCTCAGGAGCCGATCAAAAGTAGTAAGGGTGACTTTGATTTCGACTCACAAAAGTTTGTTTGGAATATTGGAGATAGGACTCCAATAGGATTAATTATCCCTGGCAGAGATGGAACTGAAGTCGAGGATCCGGGTACAGAGAGAGGAGATCCAGGTTATCCAACTGTCGCTGGACGAGATGCTGGCAATGGTCGTGGCTCCGGAACAGGTACTCCAGGAATTCCACAGGTCCCAATAGACATTCCGGGTGCGCCTAGCGACGAGGAAATCACTTATGATACTAGCTGTGAGTGCGGAGAGTCAATTATCGACGTATCTATTAGCGAATTAGGTTACGTTGCGACTTTAGAATGTCCATCAAAGTTTGGTTCCAAAGTTGTGCACCAGTTAGACAAAAACGTCCAAGTTACCATTTACAGCCCAGAAGAATATCAATGTAAGGACAAATGGCAGTGTCCAGAAGGCACAGAGATGAAGTATGAAGAAGTAGATGAAGAATGTGAGCCTTGGGAAAAAGTCGCTGCCAACAAGAGTTTAGAATGTAATGGAGGCGAAGTTAGTTCACCGCTACAGGTTTCGGACTTCCCTAGCGAATGTCCAGCCTTCAACGGCAACCTTCAAGAAAGTTTAGACGAGGCTCAGGCACACTTCGACGACCTTACTTGTATTTCCAAGGAAGATTGTCTTCAGTACGCTGAAGACAGCAGTAATGGAGTTACGGGTCTTGGTGAATTAATCAACAATTGCAACGACCTCTACAGCGGCAAAGGTGGCGGCAACTAGTAGGCTTTAAACATAATAACTCAAATCCTTCACCTTCAAATCCTCAATACCATACTCGTTTAAAGCTTCTGCCATGATTTTGGCCACTTGCACGTTGGTGATTAGGGGGATGTTTAAGTCTACTGATTTGCGGCGAATTGTGTAGCCGTCAGTCACTGTTGCGCGTGCATAATTTGTTGGAATATTGATCAGTAAATCAAAATCGCCGTCCATCATGCCATCCACGATATTTGGTCGATCTCCGGAAGAAACTTTAGCCAGTTTTTTACATTTCAAACCATTTTTCTCGAAAAATTCACATGTTCCCGGTGTTCCAAAAATCTTGAATCCCATTTCCGCAAAAGTATTTGCCGCTTCCAACAAATCCGCTTTTGCCTCAGTTCCTCCGATACTAAATAACACTCCTTTTTTTGGTAATTCAAATCCTACTGAGATCATCGATTTTAAGAATGCTTCATTCAGGTCGTCTCCAAAACATCCCACCTCCCCTGTCGAAGCCATTTCCACGCCCAGTACAGGATCGGCTCCTTTTAGCCGCGGAAAGCTGAATTGTGGCGCTTTTACACCCACATAGTTCAGGTCCAAAGTTTTGTAAGATCGGTCCGCCAATAATTCCTCACCACGTTTTGATGCTTTGCCGGTAGAGGCTTTGAGCATTGATTCGGTGGCGATTTCGATGAAGTTGTATCCGGTAACTTTTGATGAGAATGGGAAAGATCTAGAAGACCTCAAGTTACATTCGATCACCATCACACGATTGTTTTTTGCCAAGAATTGAATGTTGAATGGTCCGCTAATATCTAACTCTTTTGCAATTTTTTTCGTGATACTTTTCACGCGACGAATAGTCTCCATATATAGTTTTTGTGGTGGAAGAACGATAGTCGCATCTCCACTGTGTACTCCGGCATTTTCGATGTGTTCGGCAATCGCATAGATCACTACTTCGCCTTTGTGAGCCACTGCATCCACCTCGATTTCTTTCGCCCCGGTTTCAAATTTTGACACTACCACTGGCGCATCTTTCGAGATTTTCACCGCTTTGCCGAGGAAAGTTTCCAAAGCATCACGATCATAAGCCACGCTCATCGCAGCTCCACTCAGTACGTATGAAGGCCTTACCAAAACTGGAAAGCCTACCTTATCCACAAATCCAAATACATCCTCCATCTGCGCCAATTCCTGCCATTGAGGTTGGTCGATTCCCTGCTCATCCAACATTCCCGAAAATTTATGTCTATCCTCTGCTCTATCAATGTTTTCCGGTGAAGTTCCTAAAATTTTCACACCAGCTTTATGTAATTTCATCGCCAAATTATTCGCTATCTGCCCACCAGTCGAAACGATCACTCCTACAACACCTTCTTCAAATTCACAAATATCCAAAACTCTTTCCAAAGAAAGTTCATCAAAATAAAGTTTGTCACAAATATCGTAATCCGTGGACACTGTTTCCGGATTGTAATTGATCATCACAGTCTCGTAGCCGTCCTTCGCACAAGTTTGAACAGCGTTGACACAACACCAGTCAAACTCAACCGAAGAACCGATACAGTAGGCTCCAGAGCCCAGTACTATCACTTTTTTCTTACCAGTTGGCTCCACATCATGTTTGTCACCGTGATAAGTCATATACAAATAGTTCGTACTTGCCGGATATTCCGCTGCCATCGTATCGATCTGTTTGATCGCCGGCATCACGCCCAATTCTTTACGGCGCGCACGAATCTCCAACTCACCTTTGCCTTTAATAAATCCAATTTGTTTATCAGAAAATCCTTTTTTCTTGGCCACAGTCATCATTTCCTCATCCAAATCACATTCTTTTAACCTTTCACCAACCTGCACAATGTTTTTCAATTTATCCAAGAACCAATGATCAATTCCTGAAAGTTCGTGAATCCTCTCCACCGACCATCCCTGTCTCAACGCTTCTGCAACTACCAATATCCTTTTCGGTGTCGGTTTAGCAATGTCCTCTTCCAGCTCATGAGTTTCCAATCTCACATCCTCATTGGCCACCAATCCATGTAATCCAACCTGCAACATTCTCAATCCCTTCTGCACAACTTCCTCAAAACTCCTGCCCAAAGCCATTATTTCCCCAACCGATTTCATCTCCGTCGTAATTTCCTTAGAAACCATTCTAAATTTATTCAGATCCCAACGCGGAATCTTCAGTGCCAAATAATCCAAAGCTGGCTCAAAACACGCCGTCGTATTGCCAGTAACTGCATTCTTCAACTCAGGAAGTTTGTAACCCAAAGCCAATTTCGCCGCCACATGCGCCAAAGGATATCCAGTCGCTTTTGAAGCCAAAGCCGAAGACCGTGACAAGCGAGCATTTACCTCGATCACACGATAATCCTCAGAATGTGGATCGAGAGCGTATTGAATATTACATTCTCCCACAATTCCCAAATGCCTAATCACCTTGATCCCGATTTCTCTCAGTTTGTGATATTCGCTATTAGTCAAAGTCTGTGAAGGCGCCACCACAATCGATTCTCCAGTATGAATTCCCAGCGGATCGAAATTTTCCATATTACAAACCGTGATGCAGTTGTCAGCGCGATCTCTCACAATTTCATACTCCACTTCCTTCCATCCCTTCAAATTTTCCTCCACCAAAACTTGTGGACTATAAGCAAAAGCCGTATCCAACATTTCATTCAATTCTGCATCATCTGCAGCAAAACCACTTCCCTTTCCTCCAAGCGCAAAAGCGGCACGAATCATCAGCGGATAGCCAATTTCCTTCGCAGCAGCCATAGCCTGAGGCTTGGTGGTACAAGCTATGCTCACGGGCACATTTACATTAATTTTCTGTAATTCTTTATTAAAAAGTTCTCTATCTTCAGTCTTCAAAATCGCATCCACCGGCGTACCCAGCACTTCCACTCCATATTTCTTCAAAATCCCTTTTTCATATAATTCCACTCCACAATTCAGCGCAGTCTGTCCACCAAAGCTCAACAAAATCCCATCAGGTCGTTCTTCCTGAATCACTTTCTCCACAAAATAAGCATTTACCGGCACAAAATAAATCTTGTCCGCCAGCCCCTCACTTGTCTGAATCGTCGCAATATTTGGATTCACCAAAACCGATGCTATGCCCTCTTCTTTCAGAGCCTTGATCCCCTGTGAACCGCTATAATCGAATTCCCCAGCCTGTCCAATCTTAAGAGCCCCAGACCCCAATACCAAAACCTTCTTCACATTTTTGAGCTCAGGCTTTTTTTCGGGTGCTTTGCGGCTAAACATTGATTTTAAGTGGCTTAGATCCTCAGAATTTTAGACAAGAAATCGAAATAGGTCAAGTGCTATCGAAACAGAAGTTCAGACCTTCAAGACCTCTTGTTCTCTCCGCTCTTCAACCTCCGAAAAGCTTCTACCATGCAATCACCCCAAATCTCATGCTTCATCAATTCCTCTAGCCTGCCCATGTCTCCCTCTGGCAATCCCTCTACCCTTGGCAGTCCCATCAGCCTTCTCCACATATTTTCTAGATCTGTGCCACGGATGGTATCTAGGAGTTCCTTCAAAAGCTTGAATCCCACTTGTTCTTGTTGATCGGGTGGTGTTTTCAGTAATTTATATTCATTCCGTTTCGGATATCTGGTAAAGCAGTATTTTGTCATCCCTAGGTAACCTGCCTCTTCGTTCCATCCGCCACCTCGATATCGATGATTCTCCATTAATTCAGCAACTTTATTACAAATTATCGTCGTAATACTCATCTCCCCTGAATGCCGAAATACAGGACCCCTCTCATGAATCAAAGCATCTGCATATCTCAGGAAATATCTTTCATCGCTCTCATCTGGATGTTTCTCACATTCAAAAGGTAGGAGGTTTGGATTCTCACCAAGTTTTTTTAAAGGAGTTTTTCCCTCGATCACATCAGTAAGTCCAGATTCTGCAAAGATAAATCGGAACATTTCGCTTCTTGTCAGTAGGGTAAAAAGAATTTCCCGTACATAGCGAAATCTCACGATCTCCTCCATTTCGCCCTCCGCTCTTTCGATCATTTTTTCGTAGATCGCATTCATTTTTTTATACTTCATCTCGGCTTCATCGAATTGTTCATAAATTTCAGGATCAAAATCCTCTCCTCGATTGGCATGGTCGATAAACCCTAGATCCTGCTGTGCAGACACTAGGTCTTTTCTTACGCTTGCTCTCGTTATTTTCGTCGCCGCATAATGCACCACATCTTCTGCGCCCTCAGGTTTTACAGTTTCAAATTTTAAATTAGCAGACTCTCTCCCCAGTAATCTTGCCGCTTCTTCACTTATTCGATCATAATTCCACTCTCCCTCATGGCCCAACTTCTTGCCATCCAAAAGCAACACATATGAAATTTGTTGAAACACATATTCCGTAGCATCTAGCGCTTTTTGGTATGCAGTTTCGCTAGAAGCTTTTAGCTCAGATAGGGTTTTATCTCTATGTCTTTTTGGTCTTTGGCTACGTGGAACACAGTGATAAACCATATCCCTAAATCCTTCATTTTCCCAAAAAAGCCGTCTCAGATCTTTCATCAAGTTTTCAAAGTCCGCGCGTTCAACCATCTCTGACATGATCCTTACTGGCAATCTTTCTCCAACTCCTTCTTCATCAGCCACATCTTGAATCCCTTCACACATCAGTTTGTAATATTCTGCCAATTCGTGCGCCTTGGCCCTTGCCTCCTCAGGGTCATTGCTCGCTAAGTTACGTTGAATATTGGCATGCGCATCTGCCATTAGCAGTGTTGGAGCACCATCTCTCTGCCGAAGATCATAAATTAGGCTCAACAGCGAGCTCGAAACCGCATATGGATCCGTCAGCTCAACCTGCCGCGGCGCCATCCCCACAGGATAGTATTCCCGAGTCTCCAAGGTTTCTCTATTTGTGGGATTTCCATTTAAAAGCATAGGCTCGATTATGTCAGATTTTAAGCAAAAAGGCAAGACTACAAGCAGCTATTCACCTAGCATCTTCCTCTCCTTTCCAATTACATTGCGGGCTTCTCTATGTAGCCCTCTTCTTTTCAAGCTTTGAGCTAGTCCGGTTCTTTTTATTGCAGCAATTTTTGTCACAGCATTTTGCCTCGCTAGGTACGTTTCTAGTTCTTTCTGGGCCATCACATTCGCAATGTTATCTCTTATATTTGTCAGAAATATCGCGATTAGTTGGACTGCAGAAATTTCCCCATCCGATCTTTTTACCACATAACCAAGTCCTTCCTTTAAGGGCTCTACGATTCCTGCCTCATGGCTATTTATTGCTGATTCATTGTCTACGGTGACTAGTCCAGCTAGGTGGATATTGTCACGATTAAATCTCTCAATGACATCTCTTCGGTAATCATCAGGTATTTCATAGTATTCATCCCCAATAGTTACGGCTGCTTGCACTAATTTTTCATCGCTATCACCTCCAGCAAAGAATTCATCCCGACTTCCGCTTACCACCCCATGTGCTACTGGCGTTGGTGCATTGTATCCTATATTTCTAACACTTTTATAATGGCCCAAGTCGTTAATGGCCCCGACCACAACATCTGGATTATTGTGTCCATAGTGGCCTTCTCCCCTCACTGCGACTGGTAATACTTCAATTCCCTGTGGGAATTCTTCCCTCAAAATCCTTACTAATTCTTCTCCTTCATTGACGATATTCCCAATATCCCCTGAGGTGCTGTAAGTAAAATCGAATGATAGTAATAGTTTTATTCTAAATTCTTTTATGATTTTTTGGAAAAATTCATCCCTCAATACTGCTTGAGCTTCCTCTTGTTTCATCCTTTCCCTTTCGTCGGCTGCTTTTTTTGCATTAGCTTTCATGGCGTCTATTGCCGAGCTATCTTTGCCACTTTTTAGCATTTGAAGTTTTGCCAAAGCATCAGAGTTTGCACTTCCTTTTGCTCTTCTTGTTAGTGATCCGCCCATTCGTATTTGCCCTCCTATTGCCCCTCTAAGTTTTAGTGATTTCATGATTGATAGTTATATTTTATGTATTGATTAAATGAATCCTTATCCGAAAGAACCTGGTAAGCTTCGTTGATATCTTTGAAACGCTCTTCCGCTTCTGGGTCATCAGGATGATGATCGGGGTGACATTCCCTCGCTAATTTTCTATAAACCTGTTTTACCTCTTCCGAGAATGCCTCGCTCCATACCGTTTCCACTACAATTCCTAGAATCGCAAAAAAATCTTTCGTCTCCTCTTGTTCTGTTTCTTCCTCTCCTGCAAAACTTTCAATCGCATCCAAGCCCCCAATTAACTTGAAAGCCTCTTCTCTTGCTAGTTTAAATTCATTTCTTCCAGCACGGCTTTTAATCATTTTTAGAGTCTCCACAAAGGGCAAAAGCATTTCAGCATTTTCAGCCTGCATTGGGTTATCTTCTCCACAAAATGCAGTAATCATCGCATCTAAACGAGTTTCGACACCTTCGATCAATCTAGTAACATCAGGATTTACCGAAAACAAAATATAAAACTCTCCTTCCTTTATTTCTCCATTCGAAAGAGAACGCAATCTGGAGCTCAAGGTTTGTAAGCGTTCTTGCATCGAACTAATCGCATCAGAGGTTTCGATAATGATCGACGAATCGGCAACTTTTCTCAGGTTCTCAAAGTTACTTGATTCAAGTTCTTGTAATTTTGATTCAAGTTTTTGTAATTTTACGTTTAAAGTCTTGATACTTGATTCAAGGCCCTCCACTTCTTTACCATGTATTTTCTTTAGTTCTAGTATTTCTTCTAGGTGTTTAGCTGTCTCGCTTTCCTTTAGTTCTTTCAGGGCTCTTTCTTTTTCTTTGATTTCATTTTCTAAAGCCTCTTTCATCTCGAGTACTTCTTTCTCCAGTTTCTTGATAGTTGCGACTAAATTATTTAGATCGTCCATATCTATCACTGAAGATTCAGTCAAAGATTTTAGCGATAACTTCATCGCAATAGCGCTAATCGCCATTCCTATCAGCGAAAATAAAAGAAGATATTCACTGATTGGTCTTTCTCCTTTTTCATTTTCTCCTTGGACTATTTCATCATTCCCAAAAGTAGCTATCCCAGCTATGGCAGTAACCATCACCAGGGCAGTTGAGATGCTCAGAACAATATTCATTATCCTAGTCGTATCTCGCAGTTTCTCTGCATTATTAATACTGACATTTTCACCTGCAGTATCTATCGTTGGTCCCTTTGGTGTAAGTATTTGATTCATATCTTGTGATTAATCGTTGAAAAGAAATGAAATTTTTTCCTCATCGGTTTTTAGCAATGTTTCTAGCCCTATTGCATCAATTTCATCCGTATCCATTACCCTCGCAATTGTTTCTAACTGTTCAGTAGAAAAAGTTAGATTTGCATCGCCTAGTTTCTTTAGTATTTCTGCTTTCATGTCACTAATCGCCTCAATGCGCTTAGTGCCCATGGATATCCATGTTTTTGCTGGTAAGGCTTCTAGTTGATCACGATCCAGTGAGCACATTGTTTTTGTCCAGTCGATTGATTTAGTGTATATGTGCGCGCCAACATATCCTGCCAATACTTTTTTATCTACATCCTGCGCCGCACTTTCGTTACCCGTGTTAAGAGCCACCACTCCCACCCCAGCGAGTATTCCTGTCGCCAATGTGGCCAGGGTTATCATTCCGCTTCTGCGCCTAATTGCTTCTGATATAGACTCAATTTTTCTAGCGATTTTAAGCACCAACGAAGGTCCCTTTAATAGTTTTCGGCTGGCCAATCTTGCCAGTTGTTCACTACTTAAATCTGCAAGCGCTAATTCATCTTCTTGATCAAATTTGCGTGGATTTATGTCGTATAGGGTTAGGGCCTCTTTTTGCTGAGGGTTTAGTCCTGTTTCTTTTGGTTTATGCATTTTTTCGAATTAATAGTGCAAGACCATACTTTTGACAAAAGACTAAGTCCAGGGTTTGGTTCGCATATATAGGCTGTTGAGGGTGAAACGGTGTCAGCAGTCACTGTCGCCACGAACATGGCTTTCTTAGGCCAATAACCCTTGACGCGAGTCCCGTTGGCAGCTACTGTTGTCAACCAATGGACATTCAAAACTTCTTATCACAACTAGGTCTCAGCGAAAAAGAAAGTCAGGTTTACCTGTCTTCGCTCAAATATGGCTCCCAAACAGCTAGTACTTTAGCCTTGAAAACCAAGCTACCACGCTCAACAGTCAACTTTGTCTTTGCCGATCTTCTTCACAAAGGCTTCGCCTCCAAAGAGAGCAAAAGTAACAGCACTTATTACACCGCAACTCCTCCCGAGGACATTCGCTACAATCTCGACCAAAAAAAGGCCTCCCTGCGCAAATTAGAAAGCGATTTCAACGAAATCCTGCCCTATCTCGAAGGTCTACAGACTAGCGGCACCCCAATGCCAAAAGTAAGGTATTACGAAGGCTTAGAAGGTCTCTATCGCACTATCGATGATTGTTGTGACCAGGATGAAACAGTGCATTTTATTTCATCCCACAACAACATGCATCCCAAAATTCGCGACTACATCGAAAAAATCTACATTCCCCGTTCCCAAAAACACAAAAACAAGAACGTAATGATCATCAACGAAGGGCAATCCGCCGACACATACCTCCAAAAAGCCGCAGGAGTTTACAAAGAGGTTCACAAGGTAGATCCCCAGAAAAACCTTTTTAAACTAACCACTGCCATCCACGGAAATAATACCCTCTTCATCTCCTACGCCCCTGAAGACCTCTCCGGCCTCATCATCGAAAACGAATTGATCGCCGACCACATGCGCACAATCTTTGATATCGTGAAGAAAGGACTTTAGTTTAATGCTTCCTCAATATCTTCCAGTTGTGGCGTATTTGCTTCACGCTTATCTGATTTGGCAGTCTGCCATCTAGCACGTACAAGCAATTTGCCGCTAATATTTTTATGTCCAGATCTTCTTACTTCATCTAGTCTAGCTGCCACGCCTTCAATAACAATCCTAACTGCAGCCTTCTCGGGCTCATTCTTCGCATTCTCCGCTTGCCCCAAAAGTAATTGTAAGTCTTGTTTTGCACCCTTAAGTTCTCCGGGTGACATATAATTGCTAAGACTAGCGGTAATCTCTTCTAGCGTTGGATTGAGGTCCCAGTTTTCCATTTTAATAAGTTTAAAGTTTAAATCCACTCACTTCTATCTGGGTCTTCCTCTTTTTCTGTTTGAGGTTTTGGCTTTGGGGCTGTTCCATTCCTTCCCTTAATTACCCTAGCACAATCGGCAATCATGGCCTTTATTCGATCTCTCTTTGCCGACAGCTCTTCGTTTTCTCCTGCATCCCTAATTGTTCGCATAACCTCACCAAGCTCTCTCTGTAAGGTAGGCTTCGATGTCAGTGCATCCACGTAAGCTAATCCTTCTTCACTCATTTTTTTCTTCGTTAAAAACAGGAGCGCAAAATAGCTTGCTCATGCCCAAAAGTCAACAGTAGCCACATTTAAAAAGGTGGGACGCCGGTCATAAATGACACGCAACGCCCCAAAGTAATCGATCTTCTACTCTCTGGAGTTCAATCATTACACCCTTTTTGCCCGTCGTCGGGGCTAGTTCGCCTTCACGACGATCTTGGACTGCAGCAGAAAATTGCAGTGCTGTGATGGCGCGCAGGAAGCTTCGTTGCTTCCCGCCGCCGGCGTGCAAGATGTTGTCAGGATGGTCCAGATTTTCACCCGGCCAACCACCTCGGTCACGCCTTCAGGACTGTCGGTCGTAATGCAGACCGGAGGGGAAACTTTGTTGCCCTCCGCATCGATGGTTGAACCGTCCTCCTTGTAGGCTTTGTGGGCCTTGTTAGACTGGACGAACCTTTGTCGCAGCTCGATGTCCCCATCGGCGTTGACGGTCCTAGTGACCACGTGTTTCCACACGAATTTATCGTCCTCGCCGCGTTTGGTTCCCAGGAGGGTGGGGATTAGCGCTAGCTCGACCTTGCTGAGACCAAGCTCGGCTAGGTGAGGGTGAGTCGCCGTCGTCGTCGCGCATGCACTCAGAGTGAGTGCCGCCGCCAGAATGGAAGCTAAGTGCTTCATTTGATTGTTCTCCAAATTTTCGAGGATCTCGCAAGACCAGCAGCAACCACATGGTTAAAGCTAGCCATAAAACGTACATAACTTATACCACCAAAAGGCAAAAGTGTCAACGCAAGCCTCTTTCCCCTCAAAAAGCTAGTCCAAGAGCCCACCACGCATTAATCGCGGTGGGCCCATAAACGGTTGGCTTCGTGCCTAGCTGTCACCCATCGTAGTGAGGATGGCGTCAGCAAGCCTCTTTCCGAGAAGTTCGCGAGCATCATCCACGCGGGATGGAAGCAAGCAAGATTTCCTCTGCTGATCGCATGGCCTCGATGATGGCGAGGATTTTCACCGCGTCACCTATAAGATTCTTCTCGTCGAGGTCGAGGGCCATACCGGCTAATTCATTGGATAGCGACAGTTGGGTTGAGGCCTTTTGCAAGGCGTACCTGTCGGCTATTCGTTGATCGTATTCGCCTATGGTATAACCGGCTGACGTCGCTAACAAAAGCATCACGGCGCCCATCACGATCATTCCTGTTGTGGGGCCTTTTTTTTTCTGTCTTGCTGTACTCATCGGAACTCCTTTTTTCAGCTTGGCATTAAGCCTACCGTCCCTCCATTGGTCCTCATGCTACAAAATGTGCATGAAAAAAAGACACTCAGGATAGGAGAGCAAAGATACGATAAAACAGCTAGAATGTCAACTCCTTACCCTCTCCATTCTCCCCTACGATCTTCCAACTCATCACCGGCCTCAAGTGTCCTTCTATCCCAAATCCACTGGCTTTTGGATGGCCGCCACCTCCCCACTGTCCGGCCACATCACTCAAATTCACATCCTCTCTCTGCGTGCGCAATGAGCCTTTTACCAAACCTTTGTCATCCTCACTCAACAAAACACAATACTGTGAACCGGGTACCGCATTCAAAAAATCAATCGCCCCTCCCGTATCCTTGGAAGTTGCCCCACAAGCCACATAATCCGCTGTCCCTACCGCCGAAACCGTCACGCCCTGCTCGTTGACATAAGTCCTTTCCAAAATACGCCCCCAGAGGCGCATCTTGTTTACGGCAGTTGTATGGAAAGGTTCTTTGGCAATCTTTTTGAGATTTGCGCCCCGCGACATCAGTTCACCGGCCACTCGATAAACCTCCTCCGTCGTGTTGCTGTGCATCAGCGATCCCGTATCAAAGTAAATTCCATGCAAAAGGCAAGTCGCTATATCGATAGAAATTCTCCAGCCACAATATTCCAAGAATTTATAAAGAATAATCGCCGTACTACAAGCATCCGCATCCACCACATTCACCGTGCCAAAGCCGTTATTTGAAATATGATGATCAAAATTCACAAAAGGTTTGTCGTGTTTAATTTCAAAAACCACCATCTTCGGCGCCGCACAATCCACGCTACACACCAAATCAAAATCGTTATAAGAAAAATCTTCCACATACTTATCCGCACCCTTAAGCCAAACACTGTCCGGCGGTACTGGGTCCACACAAGCACTAACCACTTCTTTGCCCATCGCCTGCAAAGCCAATTTCAGTGCACAATTACTCCCAACAGCATCTCCATCAGGCCCACGATGAGAAATTATACAAATTCTATCCGCTTCCAAAAAAGCATTTTTGGCCCTGGAAAATTCTGCCTTTAATTTGTCGGAAATGTGTTCCATTTAATTTTTAAGATGTCTGCTAATAGCCATTAATCTAACGAGGGTGCAAATCATGTGCAAAAGATGTGCAAAGTGACAATATTCACCTTTTACAGCGGTTAGAAGGCTAAGAACAATAACAGCTCCCCATTCCTAAGTAACGGAAACAGCATTGCAATGCGCCTTCAAGTGTTGGAAGATATGCATATGCGACAACAAATTACAGATTTTGCCAAGTCATTAGGCTTCGACCTCGTAGGATTCTCCCCTGCAAAAATCGACGAGCGCTACCTCCAAGCCTTTGACGAATGGCTCGCCAACAACCACGAGGCCGACATGTCTTACATGCAAAAAGTCCAACAACGCCGCGACCTGACAGAAATTCTACCCAACGCCAAATCAGTAATCGTGCTCGCCACCAACTACCACAACGAACAATCTCCCCTCAAAAAAGACCACGGCCGAGTCGCTCGCTACGCCTTCGGCCGAGACTATCACAAAATCATCAGCAAACGCCTCAAAAAACTGCGCATCTACATCGAAGAGCTCGCTCCCCAATCCCAAAACAAAGCCTACGTCGACACCGGCCCAATCCTCGAACGCGCCCTCGCCGAACAAGCCGGCATCGGCCGCATCGGCAAAAACGCCATGCTCATCACTCCCGAATTCGGCTCATGGGTTTTTCTCTCAGAAATAATCACTACCATCGATTTAGGGCTCCCCTTAGCCCCTAGTCCGCCCTCCAATTCCGGGGATATCCCCAGAATCAATACCGCCTGGTCAAACCCCAGCCACAAACCTGCCAACGTCTGCGGCGCCTGCACCAAATGTGTCGACGCCTGCCCAACCGGCGCAATAATCGCACCCGGCGTGATCGATTCCCGCCTCTGCATTTCATATCTCACCATCGAAAACCGCGACAAAATCCCGCCAAAACTTGCCAAAATAATCGCCAAACAAAAACTCCTCTACGGCTGCGACATCTGCCAAGAAGTCTGCCCCCACAACCAAAAACGCCAACTCCCCAGCGACCTCGCCCCAACCCCCATCGCCGGCGACCAAATCGCCACTGACTCCATACCAAAAACCGACGAACTCTTCCTAGAAAGATTCGCCGGCTCCCCACTAATGCGAGCAAAACGCAAAGGCCTCACTCGCAACGCAGAAGTATTATCCCAAAACCGCATTTAATATTTCATTAATTGCATCTCGTTCACTATCCAAGCAGTGTTCGTTTCCGCCAAAATATTTCGCTGCCCCAAGTGCAAGTGCATTCATTTGAGATGCTTCAACAAATTTTGTCACCCCATCTACTGTTACCTTTCCTCCTCCATCAGCTTTTTCAGCTGAAACTTCATGTGATCCACGACAATTCGTACATTCAAAATTAAGCATTTTTTTATTATTAAAGAATATCTAAAGTTCCATCTTTTCTAAGGATAGCTACCAGGTGGCCATCTCCTTTTAATTTGCCTGTCGGTTGGTCTCCCCAACGTATCTGCACATCCGCATTAGGATCTAATCCTCTCAATAAATTCATCGGCATCAACCCCTCGTATGCAGTGTGGGTACAGAATAAATTTGATTCTCCATCAGCAGAAAAACCAAAATGATTGCCTCTATCTTCAAATAAACCTGGGAATTCACTCTGCTCATCCAATCTATTCGAGTCTACTAAGTTATCCAAGTGCTTTTTGAAGCTAGGTTGTTCCCAACTAGATGTTTTTGCCTTATCGAACTTTCCTTCTCTCATCGACCCTTTGATCTGTCTTAAAGTAAGATCCGCAAAAGCCACAACCTTGCCCCTTACCACATCAATCTCTCCATCGCCAGATTCCTTTAGTTCCAAATACTCTCCCAAAGCTTTAAAATATTTGATCGCAAAGTCCTCAGCAACATTACTCACAACTTTAAAAAATTGAGAGTAATCGTCGAGTATTGATTCACTACGAAAAGAGCGTATTCCCTCCTCAGGAGTCTCATGATCTTCCTCCCCTTTCCCCTCAATCCACTGACCATAAAGCTTTACGTCTTTGTGAAGACGAGCAAGCATTTCTCTTTCGGACCTAGCAATCCCTTCCACAAATGCAGCATTTTCCATCGCATCCAAATCGTATTATGCTTCCATATGTAATTATTAAAGGAGCGCATGCTCCTCTCAATCACCCATTCTGTCAATTACGACTTATATTTCCCCTTCAAATTACTAAACAACAAATTCACCCTCTTCTGACTATAGTTCCACTGAATCATCAGATTTTTCCTTTCACTATAAAAGCCCCCAACCTTCCTCGCCTCCTCAATTTTCTTCCTCGTATTTTTCATCTGTTTCACAAACAATTTAATATATTTATCCTTTCTTCCCTCTCTCGCCAAGCCGATACTATTACAATAAGCCTCGTGATTCCCCTCAAAAAAGATCACCGGCATAAAAAAATGTTCCAGCAAAATCCTATTCAACAAAATCCTCCCCACCCTCCCATTTCCATCATGAAAAGGGTGAATTATCTCAAATTTTAAATGACTTTCCAGTGCCAAAATCGGCGGATACACTTTTGCACGTCCCCTTTTCAACTCCTCAACCAGCTTCATCATCGCCTCCTTTACCTTTTGATGTGGAGTCGTCGAAACCACTCGCCCATACAAGGAATCCCCCGCAACATTGTCATGTTCTTTGTACTTTCCCGCTAGTTCCGGCTCGATATCGTGAAAAAGTAGATAGTGAATTTTTCTTATAGAAGCAGTCGACCAGGTGAACTCTTTAGAAAAAGCCCACTCCAAAGCTTTCACCGCATTAGCTGCCTCTTTTTGCTCAAAAGTTTTCGGTTTTTTCACCTTCATCAGATCCACCTCCTTCATCCTTGATCCTTCAGCACGCGAAGAATTCAGCGAAAACAAAACTTTAAATGCCGTATGAAAATGCATCAGCTCTCCCCGATTAAGATCATGATTTAGTGCCTTAAAATAAAATCTCTGTTTCTCAATTTCCTCAATTCCTGTGTATTTAAAATAATCCTTCACCTTTTGATCAGTCATTCCCACAACCAATCCAGAAAACTCTTCCAAATATTCAAAAACCTTCTTGGCCAACACTTTTTTCTCAGGCAATTCCCTACCCAAATACTTACTAAATCTCCCTGAGGCAATCTCAAAATAATAACCCGCCTGTCTTTTTACTATCCATTTCATCTGTCAGTCTTAATGCCCCAAAAGTATAGCATTTTTACCTTTAAAAATAAACCACACAACAAAAATAGCCTCAAAACGAAGCTATTCCCCTGTCAGTCTTAGTAGCCCAAAACTCCTGCAAAAGGATTGTCACCTTTTACACTTAACTGGCTATGAAGTGCCTGTATCACATTTTTAAATGGGAAAACCCTCATCCTTGTAAACTCAGCCAAAACCCTCATGTCGTTATTGCTGACAGCCAGCTCCAGTCTATCTAGGTCCGCATCAAAATCACCATTCACATAACTTGGATTGTCCTCCGCACGTGCTTCAGCAATAAGCTCGAGTAATTGTGTCTGTAAGGGACTTTCTGAATTTTGTTCAATAGCCATATTAGATTTGTTTAAGAGGGCGCACCTTAATACAGTAATGGCGCCTAGGTCAAGAACTTACGAGCCTTCCTCTCCGGCAAGATAAGCTTCATATTCATCTGAGTCTGGCTCATCGCCTGCAAGATGATCAAGTAGCCGAGTCGTCATCAGATCAATGATACCGTTGACGGTATGCTTTATCTCAGGCGTAATAGCAACGTCGACCTGCGTATTAGCATCCCTAACAGATATCAAATCTCGATGTCCATTTTCTTCCTTCGGATTACTATTATAAATAACCTCTGCGGTTAACTGGTCACCTCCTAGCTCAAAATCAAGGAGAGTAGTGTTTCCACTGTTTCTCACCTCAAAGTCTGGAATTTTTACTGACATAGTTTCTAATTTAATAAATCAAGCTCCAATAATGACACCTAGGGGTGAATTTGTCAACTTCTACAAGAACTTCCCGATATCATAATGTTTCACCTCCTCTACCAGCGAAGTTTTGACTCCCTGTCTATTGGTCTGAACATTCATAAATCCTTTTCGTTTTTCATCTCTGTACAAGATCCCAGTCGCCACATTGACATCCATATCCTGACAAATCTTTCGTGCTGCCCACAGATCAGTCACGTCGTGATCCGTCACCGGCTTAACTCTTTCTTCGTACCATTCTTCAGGAGTTACTCGGTTATAAGTCGGACAAGTTTGCAAAATTTCGATAAAAGAAAATCCATCATGATTCAAGGCCACCCTCATAATCTCAGCCATCTGCTCCACATCCCCAGAAAAGGTCCTCGCCACAAAACTCGGACTACAACTCAGCACCAAATCACAAGCATTTAAAGGTGGCACCACCACTCCTTCCGGCGCCCCATTCATCTTGGTCTTACAACGAGTAGTCGCTGAAGCTTGGCCGGTGGTCAGGCCGTAGTTTTCATTGTTATGCATCAAAAATACAATTGGATAATCATTTCTCACACCATGAATCAAATGATTCACTCCTTCCGAAAACGTGCCTCCATCTCCGGCAATCGCCACTACCTTCATCTTTGGATTAGAAATCGCTGCTCCGGCTGCCAATGGGATCACACGACCGTGTAGACCGTGCATTGTATAACCTTCGATCTTGTCTGAACCGTTTCCACAACATCCCACATCAAAACACATCAACACATCTTTGATGCCGAGTCCTTCTAAAGCAAAAGCCCGTTTCATCGCATTGTGCACAGCATAGTTTCCGCAGCTGTTGCACCAGTTTATTTTGTTGTCATTTTCCCACTTCATAAACTTCTCAGCGCTCTGTGCCAAATTGTCATTTTGTTTGCTCATCGATATAGTTAATTACTTCATCAACAAAAATAGAACGTCCGTCCCATTTTAATAATTTTCCTTTAAATTCCAAACCACTCTTTGCTCTCACCAAATTCCCAAACTGCCCATTATAATTACCTTCAATCAAATGAACATTCGTATTTTCTTCAAAAAACTTCTTCAACACATCCACCTTCAACGGCCAGACAAAAGAATAGTGTAAATAATTCACATCATCCCTCTCCGCAATCACATCTCTCATCACATTTTTGCTCGAACCCCATCCTACAAAGGAAATCTTCGCATTTTTTGGTCCATAAAGCTCCGGCTCCGGCAAAACAGCTTCAATCAAAGTCAGTTTCCTCATCCTCTTGGCATACATCTCTCCAGCTGGTCCCGCCTCCTCAGTCAAAGTCCCATCCTCCAAATGTTCATCACTATTCGCATAATAAAAATTGTCACTCGTTCCCGGCAACCATCTCTTGGAGAGGCCACTTTCCGTAATCTCATAACGTTTTTCTCCCTGCTCCAAATTTCTAACTATCGGAATCTTGTTTTGTTCAAAAGTTGGAATAGTCCACTGCGATTTTACAATCGCCTTTTCTGTCAGCACCACAACAACCGTCTGAAATTCTTCCGCCAAATCAAAAGCATGTTGAATCAAATCAAAACTATCCGCGCTATCTCCACATCCAATCACAATCCTCGGAAATTCCCCATGCCCTCCATAAATCGCCAAATCCAAATCTCCCTGCCCAGTCCAAGTCGGCAAACCAGTCGCCGGCCCCGGCCTCTGAGCAACCACCACCACAAAAGGCGTCTCAATTATCCCCGACAAACTAACTGTCTCCGTCATCAAATCAAATCCACCACCAGCCGTGCCACACAAAGCACGCGTACCCATGTGCATCGCGCCCAAAGCCATATTGGCCACACTAATCTCATCCTCAACCTGTTTCACAAGCATATCAGTCTCACTGGCATAGTCAGCCAAGTGTTTCAAAATCCCACTAGAAGGACTCATTGGATAAGCAAAATATGCCCGACATCCCGCATGGATCGCCCCAAGCGCAATACTTTTGGTCCCGTTCATTAGAATCGTTTCATTTTTCGCGCTAGGTACCTCCAACTTCATTTTTGTTTCGGCTCCATCATATCCATCTCGCAAACATTTCAAATCAATCGCCAACAAACGCGGTTTACTAGCAAATTTTCTCTTCACCTCCGCCTCAATAAGTTCATAAGCAAATCCCAAAGTCTTCCACAGCATTCCCACCAAAACAATATTCTGCATCAGCACCGAACCTCCATGATCAATCGCAATTGTCCTCGCATTTTGGTGCACAAACTGCACACCCCTCGCCTCAGCCTTAGCCAAAACTTCTTTCATATTTAATTGTCTTTCCTGGCCATAAACCAGCACTCCTCCATCCGACAAATCATCAATATAAACCTCCAAACTCTGTCTCTCAATCGCCATCATTACATCAACCTTCTGACACAAAGCATGAACAGGTTCCGCACTCGCATTAATTGTAAAACAAGCGTGTTCCCCTTTAATAATCGAAGGATATTCACGATCCGCCACCAAATAATATCCCATATCCTGTAGCGCCCTCATCACAATTTCACCGGTACTCAAAAGTCCGGCTCCACTCTCTCCCGCAATTTTTATTCTCAAACGATTCATGGGAATGCTCTAAAAATTATAATAGGTCAATTTTTACAAAGTTTTTGCCTTTTGACAAGGAGGGAAAAGTGACTAGTAGCAACGCTACTTTAGCTTTTTGTACGACGCCGACAAAAGTGAAAAGGTCGTGAAAATTGTTAGCATTGTAATTTTCAGAGCGTTCCAATAGTTTCAGCTAATTTTCCCCCCACATCTTAATGTATCCATCTAAATGTGGCACGGGTGATTTACTTACTCTCAATGGCATACCCAAAATCTCTGCTCCCTTGGCCTTAAGCCAATCTTTCAGCATTTTGGCAGTTTCTAAGTGATAATCTTCTTCATATTTAGGATCGCCCAAAGCAATAATCGCGCATTTCGCCCCTTTCAAATCAAAATCTTTCATCTTGATCATCAACCTTTCCATATACATTTCCATTTCTCCGTGACCATAAGTCGGCGCCGCCATAATCAGCACATCAAAACCCTTCAAATCTTCAGGCTCAGTCGCCATCGCTTTAAAAAGTTTCACCTCATGCTTCGCGGCCAGGGTCTCAGCAATTTTCTCGCAAACCATCTGCGTATTTCCGCTACAACTACCGTAAACTATGTGTACTTTTGACATGCCGAGATTCTAGCAAAGCAGAGCGAATAAGTCACCCCCTAGCAAGCAGACTCACCATATCCCCCCTCCCAAAGTGTCCTTTCTGCATTTCCGTCAACTTCCTCGTCAAATCTCCCTCAATATGATCCCCGTCTGTCACTACCAATGGATAATAAGGCATATATTTCTCCACATGTTTAAAACATTCTTGAGGCCCTTCTTCATCATCAAAATCCGGATCTGTAAGGAACGAATCATAAAACAGTAACTTCTGCCTCCAGGCCCACTTCTTATCCATTAGCAAAATCGCTTGTACATTAGCCCTCACTACCTCCTGAACAACCCCAGTACTTACACTGAAATCCTGTTGTATCCTGGCCCTAATTTCCTCCTCAATAATCCCGATACCAGTACTTACGTCAATCTTATAATCTCTCACCGCAGTGAACTCAATCACCAACCAGATCCGGGAATTTTTATCTCGCACAATATCCCCAACATTCCCTTTGTTAAGATGCACATCAACACTCTGTGGATTATAAGGCGTAATCTTCTCCACACCAGGAAGTGCCGCCGCAGTCGCCACATTACAAACTTCTTTATTCCGATTTCTTGGACACAAAATTACTAAATCAGGCCTCATCTATTTGAATTAAAAAGGCCTAGACCCTATCAATCGCAATCAAGAAAAGCAAGTCACTAAGCCGATTTATGTACTTCAGCACCTCCGCTTCACACCCCACTTCAACCACCCTCCTCTCCACCCTCCGACAAACAGTCCTGCAAACATGCAAACGCGCCGCAGCCTCACTGCCTCCCGGCCTCACAAATTCACTCATTTCCCCCTCCCTCGCCTCGATTTCACTTTCCAAAAACCCCACATCCTCAGCACCCACAGCCACAATATTTCCAGGCCACTTCATTTCAAAACCGAAATAACTCATCAATCGATAAATATCATCCTGAATTCGCCGCAAAATCTCATCATCACATTCGCACATCGCCCAACCAATAAAGCTCTGAAACTCATCCAACTCCCCCACAATCTCGATTAGCGAATCCGATTTTGGCACTCTCCTCCCACCAAAAAGCGATGTTTCACCTTTGTCCCCAGTTTTAGTAGAAATTTTCATGCAGCAATTGTACAATGACAACACTATGTCTGCAAAAATAAACGCCGAAAAACAGCTCGTCAAAGAAATTAAGAGCCTCACCAAAGAGGTTCATAAGTTAAAAAACCTCGAATTTCTCCGCGTCTTCAAAAACCCTTGGAAGTTTATGTGGTTCTCTTTTCTCAAAGGCCTAATGGTCGGTTTTGGCTCAATCCTCGGCGCTTCCGTCTTAGTCGGTGCCTTTGTTTTCCTCCTCGCCCAAGTCAGTTTTGTACCGATTTTTGGCGACTTCGTCGAAGACATCATCCTCCAAATCGGCATCAATCGAAGTCAGACAGAGCAACAAGTACCTGCGACTGAGGTCCCATCTCTTCAACCTCAGTAGCCACGGACATGGCTATTTCCATTAGGGGTGTGTGTAATTCGCTATCTTCATCTATTTCATAAATATGGTCCTCAAGTCCATCATCCAAATCGATATTCTCTATTCTGCCATTTCTAAAAACTAATACAGGCCTAGCTGCCTCTCCAAGTCCTCTGTTCCCCATAGGAATATGATTTTCTACTACCGTAGCGCCTCCTCCAAATACATCCGCATATTCCAACACTGAGGCATTGATTACCAATTCAGACACTCCCATACACAGGCTTCTCACTATCTCTATATAATATTCTTCTATTCCGCTTACCCTTAGCGTTCTTTCAAGATTAAGATCAAGTGCTTTCTCAAACTGAACACTTGCTGCCCGTCCCGGAGTTACTCTTCTTAGAATTTGATCCAAAATCTTTAAGGCAATATTTTGACCAATCTCAAAGGGAAACAGTACTTCATGAAACATTGTTTCTGTATCACAAAAATCAAAATCAAAACCAACTTCATTTAACATCCCCCTGATAGCTTCATATTCCTCCTCTCTCACCCCTTCTAAAAGCATCGATATATCGCCTTGCTCCCCTATTGCTCTGACATCAACTTCTCTTCCCAGTTTTCTAGATATTTCTTCTGCAGCTATATTCATCATTTTGCTCAGCTCCCCCAAGTCGGTGTCTGCTGGTAGAGGAAAACACATCTCATTAAGCTCCTGATAATTGTCTAACTGTACGCTCATACAAATTGATTACAAGGCAAGAAGTTAGCACAATGTCCTAGCCAAACACCAGACTTTATTCTATTCTAGTTAAAAATAACCTCAATTTTCATATGGGAAAGAAAATATTTATATGGGCATCCACAGTTATTGTTATTATAGCTTCAATTTATTTGATGGGTAATTTAGTCGGTGGTGGTCCTGTGGCTAGTCCAAGCGAAGTTAGCGCTGACGACTGGAAAGCAGGCAACCTTGAAGCCTCAGTAGTTCTTCTCGAATACGGAGATTTCCAATGTCCGGCTTGTGCTTCTCGCCATCCAATGGTCAAGAATCTTTTGGCGGAATTTGGAGATCACATGACTTATATTTACAGACATTTCCCACTTAGCATTCATAATTTTGCAAATATTTCTGCTGCCGCTGCTGAAGCCGCTGGCAAACAAGGACAATTTTTCGAAATGCAGGACCTCCTCTACACAAACCAAACTACTTGGGTGAATTCAGTAGTTCCGGAAGACATGTTCGTTTCATACGCTACTGATCTTGGACTCAATGTCTCTCAGTTTGTGCAAGATATGAATTCTTCCGACACAGCAGCTCTTGTACGTGAAGACCTCAAATCAGCAAACAAAGCCAACCTTCCTGGCACTCCAACATTTTTCCTCAGCGGCGAAATGATCCGTCCGGGTTCCGAAGGCGCATTTAGAACATTAATCCGCAACGCAATTGAAGCAGCTTCCTAAATGGCTCCTCTGGGGTCTCATCATCGTTTCCTTCATCGGATTCCTCGATGCCACATATCTCACCATCCTGCACTACACCGGCGCTGACGCTCTCTGTGCGATCGGTGGTTGCAACGAAGTTCTGACCAGCGAGTACTCCATTATTTTTGGCATTCCAATGGCACTGCTCGGGGCAATTTATTATCTTTCAGTATTTTTATTATCAGTTTTCTATTACGAATCACGCAATGCCAAGGTGCTCAAAATATTATCTCTCTACACAATCGCCGGACTTTTGGCATCCGCATATTTTGTTTACCTACAACTTTTTGTGATCGGCAAAATTTGCCAATACTGCATGCTTTCTGCAACAACTTCGACCATTCTCTTTATTTTTGGTCGTTATATTAAATCTTATAAATCTTAACCACATTCCTATGAGTAAATGTGCGAAAAAAGCTCTCTTCCTCTTGAGAGTTTCCCTGGGGCTTATGCTCCTCTTCCATGGTTGGAACAAAATCACCAATCCTGAATTCACAGTAGCCATTGTTCTAGACAATGCTACTAATCTTCAATCACTTGCGGGATGGCTTACAGCTGAAGGCAATGTTGTTTGGGTTAGCTTCCTTGCTGCTTGGGGACAATTCCTCGTGGGAATCGCTCTTACATTCGGTATTTTCACAACACTTGCAGCTTGGGCATCAGCATTGATGTTTGCAATGCTCTATTTGTTTTTCCCACCTATCGATCCAAAAGCACTTTTCTTCATCGTAGACTTCCACTTCCTTCTTGTTGTAGCAATGGGAGTAATCGCTGAAACAAAAGCTGGATTGCTTTGGGGTGCTGACAAACAAATTGGAAAGAAATACAAACTTAAAGGTTGTTGGTTCTAGGTCTATAAAAGACAAAATAAAATAAAGCCGCCAATACTGGCACAACACTGAGGAGCTGTCCCATCGTAAAGGGCAGCTCTTCTGGTATTACCTGCCGCGCCTTGAAATATTCCAAAGCAATTCTGCCTCCAAAATACAAAAGCAAAAGCGTGAACAGATAAAAACCTGGTCTCTTCTTTTTTCCTTTCAAATAAAAAGCCATCAAAATCGCAAAAACTCCAAACTGCAATCCCGCCTCATAAAGTTGAACCGGATGTCTCGCAAAATCCTCCCCCAATCTCGCAAAAACCACACCATAATCACTCCCGGTCGGTATACCCACAATTTCCGAATTAAAGAAATTGCCAATCCTCACAAAAGCCCCCGTCACCATCACCCCCAAAGCCAAAAGGTCCGCATACTTCAAAAATCTAACTTTGTACTTTTTCGCCCAAATCCAAAATGCCACAAACAGCCCAATCGTCGCTCCGTGACTGGCCAATCCTCCCTTCCAAATCTTCAAAATCTCCCAAGGATTACTAAAATAAAATCCCGGATTATAAAACAAAACCTCCCCCAACCTCGCCCCAACCACCAGTCCAATAAACAAGTACATCACCACGCTATCCAGTTTTTCCTGACTAATGCCCTCCTTCTTAAAAATCCACGCCAACAACCAATAATTCAAAAAAATCCCAAGCGCAAACAGCATGCCATACCAGCGCACCTGCACCGGCCCGATCGAAAGCGCAATTGCCTCAAAAGTATTTATATACATCGCGAAGCACTATATCACATCCCCCCGCAGCGACAGTGACAAAACTCACAGAAACAGGTATAACAAAGCCTAATCATCGAATCTAATGAAACTCAGACAAACCCTCCTCGATCTACGCGACGCCGTCACCGACCGCTACCATACGGACCAGGATTGCTTAGAAAAACTATCTTCTACTTCCCACGAAGCGGCACATATTTTGATGGCACTCGCCTACGGAATTCGCATTGGGGAATACAGGCTGACAACAGCACCACCGAGATTGCGCAATCGTTTTAATAATAAAATTATGGCAACGCTCTTTAACGCAAAATTTGAAGTCGGAACAGATGCCATAGTAGAAAAATCATACGAAGATAACAGGGCCCACTGCATCATGGCAGTCGCTGGTCATGCTCAGCAGTGGATTATGGGCGGGAAAAGAGAGAGCAAGGATATATTTGCTGGCATGCAAGATTTCATTGGCAGTAGCGACGTTATTAGTGCACTAAAGCATGTTGATGGTATGAATGATCAAAAAGGCTGGGACCTTGCTGAGGACAAAAACGGCGATCTAGCAATTTGGACCTTCGCTGGCATGACAGAGATACTAAATTCTCCAGAGATCCAAGTAGCTATCCGTGCACTCGCCGAACACATCGCAAAGCATTCCAAAAAAGACATGAACGGTCTCAACGCAGAGTTGCTCACAATATCCAAAGGCGCTGTAGACATCGATCTCGATCAAATAGTTCAAAAAGCCAACAATATGTTCGAGGGCCTAGTCACCCATATCACATCCCCCTAATTCTCTTCGCCGCCTCCTCACAATCTTCCATCGTCGGCATCAATGCAAACCTCACATAACCCTTACCAGGATTTATATCTCCACACTGATCGCTAATCATCGATCCCGGAGTTACCACGATTCCAACTCCCAATAATTTTTCCATAAATTCCAAATCATCACCAACTCCAACCCACAAATAAAAAGTCGCACCCGGCTTTTTCACTTCCAAACCAATATCTCTCAAAGCACTCATAATCACCTCACCTTTGCGCGCATACAAATCCCTCATCTCCGCCACATGTTCATCATCAGCCAAAGCCAAAATCGCCGCTTCCTGCATAATCGAAGGCGTACCGGAATCAATATTTGTTTTTAATCTTTTATAAATATCAATAATCTCCGCGTCCCCACAAACAAATCCAGCTCGGTATCCAGTCATGTTGTTGCGTTTGCTCATTGAATAAAATGCCACCACTCCTTCACGTCCAACTTCCAAAATCGAAAGAGGTTTTTCATCAAAATAGATATCGATATAACATCCCTCATCCGCCGCTATAATAATATTATTCGCACGAGACCATTCCAAAAGTTTTTCATAATATTCCCTCGAAGCGATTGCTCCAGTTGGTGAATTTGGATAATTAATCCACATAACTTTTGCCTTTTCACAAATATCAGCAGGAATACTTTCAAAATCTACCAACCACCCATTCTTTTCCAACAAAGGCACAAAATACGGAGTCCCTTCAGCAAAAACCGTACCAGTCTTCATCGGTGGATAACCCGGCGAAGGACAAATCACAATATCTCCAGGATTCACAAAAGCCTCAGGAAAATTAAAAATCGCCTCCTTCGAACCAATATTCGAACACATCTCAGTCTCACTATCCAACTCCACTCCAAAACGCCTCTTCATATATCCACAAGCCGCCTTTCTAAAGTCAGCAGAGCCCACATACGACGGATATCCCGTGCCCGCATGTTTTTTGCCAAGCTCACCTAGTTTATCAATCACAAACTCCGGAGTCGGGCTACTAGGATCCCCCACTCCAAAATCAATCGCATGCACTCCACTCTCGCGCAGCGCCGCAACCCTTTTATTTATCTCCGCAAAAGCATAAGGCTTTAACGAACTCAATCTATCTGATGCTTGTATTTTCATTGGCGCAAAATATAACAGAACTAGGCCCGCTGGTAAAACTGAACTTTATCATCCAAGGGATTCCTCTGCGCATATTTTCTGATGAACCAATATTGCACATCGTTGTCTTCATTTCCGATCAAACCTTCATGGGCAAGATCGTGGTGGCCCTTGCATAGAGCAAAAATCCTATCTGGGTCATGAGTATGATTTGAGGCAAAACGATCTGCATGATGAAGTTCATCAATTTTTCTACAGCAACCATTGAATTCGCATGATCCAGCAGCACGGTTTCTCACATATCTAATAATATCTGCAGGTATGTGCCTAGAGCTGTCTTTCCTTACCTCAGGTTTTGCATTATTTCTCATTGCCAGGAATTCCTTCATCAAAGCATTCCAGTCCCCACCACCCACCTGCTCCAGTGCTTTCGCCACGTCGGCATCTAGCACCATGGTGACCACCCTCTTTTTTACACCATCTCCTCGCATACCCTTTGCAAAAAGCTCTAGCTCATTTTTGCTCATAGTACGCGCCTTCTCAGCAATAAATTTTTCTCCAAACTTTTCCACCAAACTTAATACTGGCTTCACTCGATTTATACCTTTTTCTTCCGCCACTTTTCGCAGTAATGGTTTATCTTCAAGTTTACGACTCACTCGTAACGCTTCATAAGTTTGGTCTCGGTTCATGCCAGCTAATTTTGCCGTGTATTCATATATTGATGAAAAGCCTTTTTTTCTCCAGACATAATATTTATCTATTTTCACTAATAATAATTCACATTTTCTTCGCCACAGCCGTGCTTTTTCTCCATATTCTACAAACTGATTGTGTAATTGATCAATGTCCATGCCAATACTTTACGCTTAGATAAAACAAAATCAATCAACGTGGATAGACGGGAAACACGGGTGAGGGTATACTCACCTAGTTCAGCTTGCAGTAACAAAAAAATATTTCAGAAATCCCTTCCTAGGAAGACATTTAGCCTCAGGCACACTTGACGTATTGAATTACAAATCCTATGATACCCTCTCCATTCGGAGTTGCTCTTTGAAAACATATCTTAGCAGGTATAGATCTGACTTTGCCAGTGTTCGGTCGGCCCTCTTAATTCTGAGAGGAGCCACCATACCAAATCAAAGGCAGATGTTCTGCCTGCTAAACTTCGGAGTAATCATGCATCATTTATACGCAGGGGGCCTCCTCCTAACCATTTTTTGGGTCTTTGGAGGAATAGCCTGGGGCACGTGTCTCAAAACCACCCAAGCCCCCAAAGCCGAAAACAAAGAACGGCGCTGGCGCTACTACCTGCGTCAACCTACAGCGCTCCTTTTTTATTGGATGGTCGCTCTGACAGCGATATTCCTACTCATCTTCCATTACCTCGGGATGCGTTGGGGGCTGCTGTCCTTGCCGCTACTGCTATACGCGGTTTGGCTTGGATTTCGCGTCCGCAAACTGATACGGCAGGAACCAGAGGAGATCTTCCAAAAGATCTACAAACCCAAGTACATCAACAACCTAGTGTATCTCGGCATGGCATACGCCGTGTACGTGATCTATTATATTCTCTTCAATATGTCGATCGCCCAGTAGGGCAAAGGAAAAAACATGGAAATTACTCTAAGCGTCATGTCTCTCATGTTCGGCCTAATGGCCATGCTGCTGCAGGGCTACCTTTTGGGTCCCCTCACCAAGGAATTAGTCGCTCGCTACAGCTATGTTGGGCTCGACCGGCCAAAGAGGCCTGTCATCAAGTACGCATTTCTCAGCTTCTTGTGCTGGATCCCAGTCACCAGGATGCTTTACGAGATGTGTTACATGAAAGAAATGCCTCCATTCATGGAGAGTATAGGCGCACACCTCGGTTTCGCCGCCGTGGGAATGCTGAGTGTCTTGGTCGCGGGGACCTTGATAGCAGCCGCTGTAGATCGCGTAACCCGAAGAAGTCAGTGAAAAGGCAGAACAACCAGCGACAAGCGCGCCACGCGCTATCGCCCTGTGCCGAGCATCACATTAAACTGCTCGCCTTTTCAAGCTGCCCGTTTGCCCCTTGACAAATCCCCAAAAAGAAGCTAAACTTTCGTGCTAATGCACTACCCAAAAAGTATGCATCTGCCTTCAACTTTACGCAGTGTTGAACCTGGCCCCATCGAGGGAGCCAAGCGACCAGAGCGCCGAGTTTGAAAGTAGATATCATGCCCATTGGAGGCAAAGTGGATTACATTACGAAGCCGATCATGGCCCTTATCGGGCACCTCATCATCGACGGCGGAACTATTGTTCTCATGGCGTTCCGTTACAAAGGCTAGCAGTTAGCCGTAGCGGCCATCTCGATCCACCCGAACCGTGCTGAGCATCACAAAAACTGCTCACCTTACCACTCTTGACAAAAACTGCTTTTCACCTTAGACTGCAATACTTCGGATCAATCCGTTGTCTGATCTTTGAAATAATACTTAGTAGGTATTTTTCTGAATTTGAAAGTTAAAAGTTTTTGCACAGCTCTCCAACGAGGCGCTATCAAAACAACATGACTTCAAGGCCAGATGTTCTGCCTACTAAGGAAATACTGAGAATCGAGTTACTAGCCTGTTGATAAAAATTTGTCGCCAGTCTAGTAGCTCGATTTGACCCGCATTCGCGGAGATATGGAAGCTCGAGGAGAGAAAGGAGAACGTTTTGAGAAACGCAATTGGTCCAATCTTGGTCGTAACCGCAGTCATCGCCGTTTTAGGCGTTGGGGTCATGACCTGCAAAGGCAACACAAACGTCAACCCTGGCTTCGAAGGCGTCTACGTGATGAACGCCGTCTTTAGCAAAGGGGGCATCGCTACGGAAGTTGCTGACCCCAGCCGAGTCTTCGATGCCCCTACCACCAACGTCATCCAGGTCGATATGCGTCCGCAGCGCTTCGACGAGGCCTGGGGCACCATGATGACTGCAGACAATGCGCTCATCGACTTCAGCGCCTACATCTTCCTCAAGGTTGCCAAGGGCCAAAGCCACGTGTTGGTCAGCGAATTTGGCGGCAGCTTGGGTGAAGCCTGGAAGGTCAACCTAGAGAAGCAGTTCCGCGTCATCGTGCGTCGCCAGTGCCAGCTCTACCGCATGACCACTCTGATCACCGGTGTTAAGAGCAAGAAAGGTACTAGCAAGACAACCCAGGGCGCCCCGGCTGCTACCGGAGAGAAGAGCGTCGTTGAGGAGGAACTGCCCGTCACCGGAGTCTCGATTCTTGAGATTATGGGCACCGAAGTACGTCGCCAAATGCTCGAATACATCAAAGACAAGAAGATTCCCGTCGAGATCGTGGACGTCAAGATGTCCAAGGCCACTCCCAACGGCAAGGTCATCGAGGAGATGGGAAACACCCTCGCACAGCAGCAGCGTCGCAAGACTCAAGCGGAGCGCAAGCTCGCTGAGGATGCGCGGAAAGCCGCAGAGGACTCACGAGCCATCGCCGACAAGGCCTACCAGACGCAAATGGGCATCACTGCGGAGCAATACATCGCTCTGGAGCGCATCAACACTCTGAAGGAGGTCGCCCACGACCTCAAGGATCGGCCCAACGTCACTCTGGTTCTATCTCTGGGCGGCGGCAGCAAACTTCCCCTCACCATCCCCGTCGTCAAGGCCCCGAACCAGCTTCCCGCCAACTAGCCAACATTTCCCCCTACCAAGGCAGAACACCGGCTCCGCGTATTACGCGTTGAGCACAAGTGCTGAGTATCACTTAAGACAAAAACTGCTCAAAACCCCTTACCATTCCACAGTTCCATACAAATCCTCAATAGTTTCAGCCCGACGAATACATTTCAGCTCAGAACCACTAAGCAAATATTCCGCATGTCTCAATGTGCCATTGTAATTGTGTCCCATCGAATAAGCATGGCCTCCACAATTGTGCAAAATCACAATGTCCCCCACTGACACAACTGGCAATTCAATATCTTTCACAAATTGATCGTTGTTTTCGCAAATGTGCCCAACCACAGAAACCTTCTCCAAATCGGAACCTCCATTCAAAACCGAAGCATGATGATACGCTCCATAAATCGAAGGGCGTGGCATGTCGTTGCAACTCGCATCAACTCCCACATATTTTTTGTATGAATCTTTGATCACGTCCACTTTTGTCACCAACCACCCCGCATCAGCCGTAATATATCGTCCCGGTTCAGCCATCAAACGCGGTTTAACAGAAGATTTTTCATAAGCCCGAGCAACTCCTTCAGCAACACGATCAATGTCCAAAGATTTTTCATCAGGTTTGTAAGCCACCCCAAATCCCCCACCAATATTCATAAACTCAATCTCCACCGGCAGTCCCGCCACAATTTCCAACAACTTCCCAACCGCTTCCTCAAAATAATCTTCCTCCATCACATTCGAACCGGTCATCATGTGAATTCCAAATCTTTTTACTCCCATTTCCGCCGCCAAACGATATGCGTCCGCAGCTTTTTCAAAGGGGATTCCATATTTGGCATCTTTGCCACCCAAAACTCGATCTCCAGCTCCCACTCCCGGATTAATTCTAAAACTCAAAACCTCCGGAAC
>JAESSS010000070.1 GCA_016763975.1 Candidatus Altimarinota bacterium | reverse complement strand
ACAAGGCTTTACCAAAATATACCTGCCCCGAGCCAATGCCTCCGAAGCGGCCTTTATCGAGGGAATCGAAATCTATGCCCTCGACAACTTAAAAGAATTCATCGACCACCTCAACTCCTACATCGAACTCAAAACCACTTCCCACAAACAACTTTCCTCCCTCCTCCGTTCCCACCGCCCCCTAATCGACTATTCATTCGACAAGATAATCGGCCTCCAACAAGCGAAGCGCGCGCTACAAATCGCCGCCGCAGGCCACCACAACGTCCTGATGTACGGCAATCCCGGCTGCGGCAAAACCATCCTCGCGCGCGCCTTTAAATCCCTCCTCAGCTCAATGTCCAGCGAAGAAATCCTCGAAACAAGTGAAATCCACTCCATCGCTGGCCTCCTCAACCAAGACCAAGCTCTCACCCTCCAACGTCCCTTTCGCGAAGTCCATTCCAACGCCACAACAAGCTCCCTAATTGGCGGCGGCACGCACAGTCCTCAACCTGGGGAGATCTCCCTCGCCCACAACGGCGTACTCTTCCTCGACGAAATCGCAGAATTCAAAAAGCACACTCTCGAATCCCTGCGCCAACCCCTCGAAGACCGCCAAATCCACATTAACCGCAACAATTTTAAATCATCTTTTCCCGCCAGCTTCATCCTCCTCGCCACCATGAATCCCTGTCCATGCGGCTACCATCGCGATTCCAAAATCAAATGTATTTGCACACTTAGCCAAATAAAAAATTACCAAAGAAAAATATCCGGCCCACTCCTCGACCGCTTTGACATTATTTTAAAAGTCCCAAAAATCACCATCAAAAACATTTTCTCCAACAAAAAAGTCAGCAACAGCAATCTCCCCGTCCAAAAAGCCTCCCGAATCCAGAGCCTAAGATTCGCACAATCTCCCATCAACAAAAATTCCCAAATGTCCCTCGACCAGATCAAAGCTCACTGCCAAATGAGCAAAGAAAGTGAAGAAAAACTCAACGGCGCCATCAATTCTATGCACATCTCCAACCGCGGCCACCTCAAAGTGATCAAACTGGCCCGCAGCATCGCCGACCTAGAAAACTCAACAGAAATTAAATACAATCACATTTTGGAGGCACTGCAATATCGAAAAGGTTTCTAATGCCTTGCCTAAGGGGAAAAGCCAAGCTAAGATGAAGCCCTCCTAATCGGAAAAATGGCAGCATTACCAGAAAATTCACCGAATTCAGCACTCCTACAACTGAAAGATCTCATGAAAACTGAGCAGATTTCTTATGGCAACAGCGAAAAAGAAAAAGCAGATATCATTCTCATTTGTCCTCATGACGGTGATCACAAAGCATTTCTCAACATGTTTGTTCAGCTTAGAGATCAGTGGCCAGAGGATATCAGCGTAGAAGATTATATGAATCTCGAACGTGATATTGGTTCCGAAATGATTACTGATGCATTGCTTGAAAAATTGCTATCAAAGCGCTCAGACCTGCGCATCGATGTTATTAAAATAAAAGAAATTCCTCGCGGAGTGCTTGATGTTAATCGCAAACCTGCCTCAGATATGAACGGAGAGGAGTTCGCAGTCCGCAAATGTTTTGAACATCAGAAGTTTCCAAAACTCTACGAAATATTCCAAGAAATCCACCTGGCAGTTGTTACAGAAATCCGTGAAGCAATAGCTGACCTAGCCGACGGGGGACTCTTCATCGATATTCACACTATGAATGACCATTGCCCTACAGATCCGGTAGAACTTAGCGCCACAAACATAAAAGAGTATTGTGAATCTCTAACAGTAGAAAATAAAAAACAACGTTCAGTGAACGCCCTCACCACAACTCCAGACGACAAATTTTTAGCAAATCAAACTTTAGCCCAAGAACTTAAAAAAGCCTTCACAGATGCCGGTTATACATTCGAATATGACGATCCTTACGACCTAATCCCACGCACAATGACGACGGATTTGTTAGAGAGGAACAAGGGAAAAGGAATCGGCATAGATTATCCACTTTACGTTCTGCACGATGGCAACTCAAACAATATCTCTCCTGAAATCATCCCGGAAAAAGTAGAAAAAGTCGCTGCCCTAACAGCCACGGCAATTCTCGCTTCGCTCAACTAAGCAGCTTTTTTCAGGGGAGCTTTTTCGTCAGAAACATCTAGCTCTTCACCCATATTAACTAGCGTATTTTCGCAAAACTCAACTAAGGTGTCACTTAGCTTTGAAATTTTCTTTGCCTCATCTTCAGACAAATTATCTGCAGTTTTTTGTTGTGCAACCCAAGCATCAATAGCAGCTTTTTGTTTCTCAGCGTTTTCTGCCTGAGCTCCGACAAAATAATTCATATCAATCATTTGAGCGGCATTTGCACTTAGCTTATTTAATTGTTTGATAGGCACTTTTTTGCCCACCATATCCGAAATATCAAAAGTCAGATCATCAAAGTGCTCATAAACCTTAGTCGCATCAAGTTTTGCATTATCAGATTTCTTCCCCAAATTTTTAACACTTGCCCACAATGATTTTAGGTTGAATCCTGAACGTATTTTTTTCATTGCTTCTGCTATCTCCGGGTCATCAGATGTCTGCTCCATATCACTTTTCACAACTTTGCTAGCGTCTTCAATTACAGCCGCCGCTTCTTCTTTTGCATTTGCACTAAGTTCATCACAGGTTTCAGCCGCTTGTAGAGCCGCTTCTTTTGCTGCAGCAATATCCTCAGATTTTAGAGTCTCGCCACGATTAAGAGCTTCAACAATTGATTGAAGAACTGCAGTCGCTTTCTCCAATTTTACTTGTGGAGTTTCAGCACTTTCTGAAGTACCAACAGTCTCTCCGCCTAAATGGTCTTGTACTAGTTTCATGGTTTAGTCTTACGAATACATCATGATATTATATCATAATTAACCGCTTAGATCAATCCACTGGAGCTTAGTTCAGCGAGGAAGATACTTGTAAGCACCGTAAGAAACTATCAAAGAAATCCAATAAATAGTGTGTTCCAAAAGTTCAAATCTATCACCAAAAATCTGATCGCCCATCGCAAAAAGTGAGAAAATCGCTAATCCAAAAAATGTTCCCCAGAAAAAGTAATCATCAGCTTTTTTCTTTTTTCCAAAGAATAATTGCCACAGCGTCGCCAACAAAAACAAGAAGGCTAACATTTGTAAAATTGTAACCAGCAACAAAAATCCTTTTGCCACTAGGGGATTATCAATACCGACCGAGCTGAAATATTCCAAAAACTGCGCCATTCTATCTTTGCCCACCCACAAAAAAGTTTCAGTAGCTATAAATTTATCAACCACATTAAAAAACCAAAAAAGAAGCCAATACAAGACCACTCCATAAGTTATAACTTTGTCCTGTAATTTGGGACGAGAGAAAAGTTTCATAAGGGCTGAGGGTTAAGCTTGCGCGGATTATAACACAAGGGGTAGACTCCTCTCCTCCGATCTTTGAAATATCAACAAGCCAGTTTTCTGCTTTGTCTAGCGCTTGAGGACATTCGTCACTCTTGATCTGAAAGGTAGAAATTCTGGTTTGTCACAGGTAGATGATGCCACCAGTCAAAACTTTGCGAACTATCGTAGGGTCCTGACTGGTAGCATCTTCGGATGTTTTTAATTTAGCCTCACCAGGGGCACGGGAGAATTCAAATGAAACTTCAACTCGCGGCCATCTTGGTCGCAATAATGGCAGTTCCTTTGTCGGCGCAGGGAATAGCCTTTGGCCCCCCGGCAGCGTGGGACTTGGACAGCGACGACGCTGACCAGTACCAGGAAGTTGAGCGGTATGAACACGGCGAAGCAGTTATTCTCGTATCAAACAAGCTTCTTGCCAAGCTCTGCATGGAGTGGCAAGAGGCTTGCGTCATTACGACGCCACGCTTCAACACAATCCTGGTTTTGCCAGGGGAGTATGCCTCAAAATCAAAACCTCCTTACATCAATGGCATGACGGAGACGGAGGCCACCGCCACCCCGCCCTACGCGGACCCCTACATCCATGGGATGAGGGAGACAGAGCCCAACACGTACCCCTATATCAACGGCGTGTTGGACCCCATGCATCGTCACCGGTATCCGGGCTCGGACCAGTACATCCAGGCCGACCCACCCCCTACGTCTGGTCAGCCAGTTCTCACCAAGAAGGACGAAGAACGGGAAGTGATCCTGCAGTTACTTGCCATCGCCATGAAGCAAGGCGGCAACATCGAGTCCATTCAGGACGCGCTGGAGGTACACCTCCCCGATCTTGGTTTGGATCCAAAGGATCCCCGCGTTCTGCGGCATTTCGGATTAAAGGTGAAGACCCCACAAGGATCGCCCACCATCATCCAAGCCGACCCACCACCAGTTCGTCCTCAGCGAAGCTCGGCGAGCTTT
>JAESSS010000004.1 GCA_016763975.1 Candidatus Altimarinota bacterium | reverse complement strand
GGCATATTGAAGCGAGTGAGGATGATCAGAATGATCGGTGCTCCCAGCTGCCACATATTAAAGGTCAGTGGTTGATCGATTTTTTCTAGACGACCAAAAGCAGGATCTCCGCCATTTGTGTGCCAACCCCAAAGTAATACGGCGAGCATTATGCCCCCAACAAATATCCAAAGCAGCCACCATGGGCGTTTGCTGTTTGAGGCGATAAAGGTACCGAGGGTTTGGATACTATCGTTGGCGATTGCTGAATATCCAGCAAGTCCGAAGCCGATCCACATTGCGATGGCCGGGTTGTCGCGGAAAATAAGTGCCGCGATCAAGAAGATTCCCATCAGTAGAATGAAGAGGGATTCTCTTTGTAGAAAATTTTTCTTTTCCATGTTTTTTAGAATGAGTGAGTAAAGTATATCTCTTAAATGGCTTGGTTTTTTTGATTAATCGAAATCACTAGATTGTATTCAGATCGTAAAAAAAAATCCAGACTAAAAATTTCTGAGTTTAGAATCCAAGGAGCTTCAACAAGGGTTTTGCGGTATTTACGCCCTTTCCTACAACTGGGAATTCGTGCATTTGTAGGGCGGGGTTGAAGTTTATTTCGATGATTGAGTAATTTTTTGAATTTGCGGGTTTGTGGAGATTTTTGATGATCATGTCCACTCCACAGAGTTTTGCGTCGGCAGCTTTTGCCGCTTGAACTGCGATTTTGTTATAACTTTCGTGTATTTCATCCGTCATGTCGATTGGGTCGCCGCCGGTGGAGACGTTGGAGTTTGTGCGGAGAAAAATTCGTTTTCCTTTTTTGGGAATTGATTTAAAAGTGAGTTTTTGGGATGCGAGATGATCACGTTCTATTTTGCCTGTTCGTATGTAATAGTCGTTGAAAAATTTGTAGTTGGAAGAGTCCTCGTTTTTGAGTTTTATCAGTTGGGAAATTGAATTTTTGCCGTCCCCTACTACATTTGCCGGTAAGCGGTGTAGGACTGAAACTACCTTGTTGCCCATGACGAGCAATCTGTATTCAGGACCAGTTATAAATTCTTCGACGATCACAGCTTTTCCGTGTGAAAAGGCTTCTTTGAGCGCTTGTTCATATTTCTGCTTTTGGCCTGGGCTAACAAATGAAATTCCGATGCCAAAGTTGGTAGAAGTTGGTTTGACGACGATTTTTTGTTTAGCAAAAAGGTGGTAGGACTCGAGGGCTTCTTGCATGCTGTGGAAGTTGGCGCCGGGTGGGACTTGAATGTTTTGTTCGATGAGTACGTGTTTGCTGGCCTGTTTGTTTTCCATTAAAAGAAAACTTATATAGGAGTCGAGGCGGGTTTTGGTGGCTTGTTTGATGTATTCGCTGTGGGAACCTTTTGTTAATTTGATGAAATTGTCATTGCTGTCGATGATTTCCACTTTTATTTTTTGCTTTTGGGCTTCTCGGATAAGGATTTGGGTTGAGACTTCCATGTCTTCATATCCTTTTAAAAGGGCTTCATCGCGGATTTCAAGATTGCGCTGATCTTTGAGAGATTTGGCAGTGATTGCATCGAAATATTCGAGATCTTTTTTGCTGAGAGTTTGAGAGGATAAGTATTTTTTGTGAGCTTTGGAAAGTCGTAAACCAAAGTCGACAAAGGATTCTTTGTGAGAAATCATGTCACGTAGTTTTTGTGCTGATGGAGTAAGAGAAGGGTCGTCGATTTTTGCGAGCTGGCGGTTTAAATTGTCTTCGTATTTTGCGCCGAGCAATTTAGCGATTGGCCTCATGTCCTCAATCAATTTGTGTGACCAATCCTGCATCGATACGTCGCGACCACGATTGAGGAGAGTGAGATTTGGCTTTCTCCCATAGAGAGCGACTTTGTTTTGATTGGCGGTAAGAGTGCGTTCTTGTTCTTTGTTAATAGGGGGACTTTCTTTGACCAAACAATAGATCAGGAAGGTGTGGAGAAAGTAAATTTGTTGGCTACAAAGTCCGATTGCGCAGTAGGGATCGATGTCGACGGCGCGAGCCTCTACATATCGAATTCCTTGAGATTGGATTGATTCGAGCGCTGTTTGGCCTTCGATGGGGCGTTGTTTTGGTCTAATTCGTGAATAATGTTCGTTTTCGATTTGAAGAATATTTTCGTTAAGTCCTGGTAGTCCTTTGTAGCGTGGGGATTTGGTGGAAATTGCGTAGGTGAGGTCCTGGACGTAACTTTCGATTGAATTAAAAGAAACGGCTAACTGGGCTTGGACTTTGGAGTAGTATCCGATTTCACTTAAACGTAAAGAAGTCGCGTGTGGACCGTAATAAGTTTTCCATCCGTGACGTTTCAGTGAACGGTGTTTTTTGCGGATATAACTTTTGTCTACTGCGGGTGAAGCTCCGAAGAGGTAGGTGTTGAGCCAGGAGTAACGCAGGAAATTACGGATTAGTTTGAGGTAAGATTCGTTGATGAAGTCTTGGAGATCTTGTTTGGGGGCGAATTTTTTGTGAAGTGTTTTCCAGAATTTTTTCGAGAAAGAAAAGTTGTAATGAGTTCCTGAAACAGTTTGCATTTTGGCACCGCCATAACGTTTGGAGAGACCGAGTCGGTAGAGGGTTTTGAGTTTGCCTATATGAGAAGTGCCGAATTTGGCCAGAGGTATTTTGCTATCTTTTGGCAATCGACATGGCATGTTAAAAGGCCAAAGAACCTCACTCTTGAGATGTTCGCTGATGTAGATATAAGTTTTTTCCATAAATTCTAAAGCCTCTTTTTCACTTTTGCATGGAGGTGTGACCAATTCCATCTGGCTTTCAGCAAAATCAGTCGTAACCAAAGGATGAAAGAGCGAAGAACCCAATTCTTTTGGGTGTGGCTTCATAGAAATATCCCCGTTACTAGTGACGCGGAGACATTCTCTTTCTAAACCATGGAGAGAACCCTTGAGAAGGCCCTTGTTTTTAGAAAGGGTGTTGAGAATTTGTTGGTATTTCCAAGCCATTAAGCTTTAAGTAATGGTAATAATTCACCTTTTTCATGCAGAGCAGCAATATCGCTGTAACCTCCAAGACATTTTTCTCCGACAAAAACTTGAGGAACTGTTTTGAAACCAGATTTTTTCGATAATTCCTCCATAACTTCCGGAGTATCGGTAATATCGTGATTTTTAAATTCAACTTTTAACTCTTCTAGAAGAGCCAAAGCTTTATGACAAAAGGGGCAGTAATTTTTTGTGTAAATATCTACCATGGTAAAAGGGGTTATTTGGACATTGTTATTATTCTAGCATAGCAAGGTTATGACAATGTTAATATGTCACAGTTATCTTGCTAGATTAGCGAACTGTCGCATTTCATCTAATCTAGAAAGATAATAAAGCCCTTGATTGGAATTCTCACTGGCATATAATTCGGGCATGTCAAAACTAATGGAACAATTCGAAAAACAGGGAGACAAGGAGAATTCCTCCTTCTTTAATGAATATCTTCCGCTGATCTATGATCGCAGAGAGCAGAGCGGTTTGGATGATTTGATTAGCAAGATGCGTGCGGTTGTAATTCAGGTCGGTCCTGATGATGGATTGAAATATTTGGAAGAATTGTATTTGATGACGCCTTATCGTTTTCACGCACTTTATGAAAATGAGACACATCGAATTTATGTTTTGCGAATCAAGCCAGAACAGCCCGATTACATTATTGTGGAGCCATTAAGTGAAGATTATTACGATAATGTTTCTTGTATGAATGGTTTGTTTCCTCGTGGATGTGAAAAGAGGAGGACAAAATATTTGGGAGAGATTTTTCAGGTAAGTGACTTGGCGGAAGTGGTGAAAGTTTTGCAATCACAGCAGATTCGTTTTCAAAAAGCAGAAAATGTGAAAAATAAATTTATTGGTAATGAAAATTTCCGATTTACTGAGCCTTCCTACTTCACTGCGAACGTAGTTGGCTATACTGAGTCGGATTTGTTGGATTATGAGGGATTGGGATTGGGGAAACGTTTGGATTTAGATGCTGATGAGTTGGAACGTTTGGAAAAAATGGATGCTTTGCAGAAACACTTCGGTTTGTTGGATCTAATTTATGGAATTGATCATTTGGCGACGAGAGTGTTTTGTGGATCGCGTGAAGATGCGATTTTGGAATTTCTGACAATGAGCAATTACTATTATTGGGGTTCATTCAATATTGAGGAAATGAATTCTTCGACTAATGTTTGTCGTAATCCACAAGTTAAGAATGAACTGCACTCCCCTGCTAAGGTTTTCACTGCAAACAACACACCATTTTATGTGAATAGCGTTAAAGATTTGGCTTCACCAACAGAAGATTTCGTGAGAAATTTCGGGCGAAGGATGCATCACATCGCGTATGAGGTGGAGGATGGTGAAACTGGAGGATTAAAAAATATTGATTATGTTGTGGGCAAATTAGTGGAAAGTGACATTCCATTTTTGGCTAAGGTTATTGGTGAATGCAAAGATATTCCAGATTTGAAACAGATTTTCTCAAAAGCTTCAAAACATTCCGTTCTAATCACTGAATATGATCAGAGATGCAAAAATTTTGGAGGATTTTTCACCAAAACCAATGTGGCGGAATTGACGAAGGCCGCCGGTGAAGATGAAGGCTTGAAGACAATGGTGGGAGACTGATAGGATGTTTGTAAATAAATTAATTTAATATCATGCCAAAAGTTACTTTTAATGGAGAAGCTGAAGAAGCTCAAGAAAATGAAGAACTAAAAGAAGTTACCAAACGTGCGGGATGGCCAATCGCCTACGGATGTGAAGATGGAATGTGTGGAACTTGTATCGTCAAAGTAAATAGTGGCGCAACTGCTATGGGTGAAATCGGTGACAAAGAAGGCCAAACTCTGGATATCATGGATATGAAAGATGGTGCACATCGTCTAGCTTGCCAGTGCAAAGTTGGTGGAGATCTAGACTTGGATCAACCCTAAAGTTACTCCCGGGAGTAACTTTTTTGTGCGTGGCGATTTTGCGATTGACGGGATTTTTGTGTTGTAGCTACGGGTTTGTGTTTGGGTGTGGCGGGGTGGTTTTTGTTTTGTGAAAATTTGTTGTGGGTTTAGAGATTTCGTACTGAGTTGTGCGCTATTTGGCTGCGTTTATGCGTGAGGATTTAGATGATCTTTTTCGTGAGAAACATGTGTTATTTTCGCTTAGTGAAGCTGTTTATCTTAGATGAGAGTGATATAATAAGTTTCCTCTAATAAATCTTATGAACCTTCATGAACAATTTGTACAATTAGGAAAACAATATCGTAATTTAGCTCATCAGTTGGGAGCTTTGTTGCCGGAAATTTATAGCAGTGGGATTTGGGAAAAATATGCTGGAGATATTTATGAATATGCTCGAAAGTATGCTGGAATGGCTTCTTCAACTGTCAAAATTGCTTTGAGGTTGCCTGGGAAATTGACTGAGGTTCCTCGGGTTTTGGAAATTGTGAAGGAGGTTGGGGTTCGCAAGGTGGATGCAGTGGCTTCGCTTATTACTCCTGAAAATGAGGAGAAAATGGTGGAGCGTTTGCGTACAATGAGCAAACCGGCCTTGATTGAAATGGGCAAAGAGATGCGGGGAACTCGTTCTGTGATGAAAATTGAGTTGGATGAAGAAATGCAGATTATGTTTTTTAGATTAAAGAAAAAGTTGGGGCTAGAATCTAATCGTGAGGTTTTGAGACAATTGTTAGTTACTCCCGGGAGTAACTTTGAGAGGAAAATTTTAAGTGCTGAAAATGAGGGTAGATCTGTGAGCAAGCCGGTGGTGAGAGAACTAAAATCGGGACCCTGTTTTTATTGCAATGAACCTGCGGAAATTGTGCATCATTTGATTCGCTGGGCTGAGGGACGCGCTCATCGTGAGCTGGTTGGTGTTTGTAAAATCTGTCATGAACTTTGTCATAATGGTATTTTGGAAAAAGTTGATCATAAATATCAGCTGTATCGGCAAGAGGCATTGAAATAATGGCTTATTTTTGCTATAATTTAGTGAAATGAAAATAAAAAAACTTATCTTAGTGGCCTTGTTTGTATCACTTTTTACTAGTGCTCAGGCAAGTGCGGCGACTTGTGGGGTTATTTCTGGTTCGATGAGCGGGGATAATACTAGTGTGGGTACGACGTATTTTGATGAAGCTTCGTTGGTTGATTTGAGTATTTTGGGATTGGGTAATGGTTTAGCGCCTGGAGATGCTGCTTTGGCGGCTTGTTCTAGTGAAACTTTGGTGGCGGATCAGTATCAAATTGATGGGGTGGCGTGGAATGATAATTTAGGATTTATTGATTTTTCGGTGACTGGTAATCCAGAGCCGGTAATTATTGGACCGAAGGCTGGGAGCAAGAGACAGTTGAGTGGATATGCTTGGAATTCGGTTTTTGGGTATATTCAGATGGATGGTGGGGCGACTTATGGTGTGACGATGGCGGCGAATGGAAATTTGAGTGGTTGGGGATATAGTGAAGCGGGGGTTTATTTAAAATTTGATGGAGTTAATGTGAAATTGCCGACAAGTACTTTGCCGGTGCCGAAGCCGGGAACGTGTAAAGATCCTGGTAGGGTGGGGCCGGTTTGTTTGGAAATTCCGGAGTTGAGTGTGGATCCGCGAGAGGTGATTGCTGATGGGGAAGATGGATATTATGTTTATTTGGATTTGGATGATTCAAAAGGTCAGCCTGTTGGTATCGAAAAATATAAGGGCATTGTTTTGACTTTTTCATGGAAAGATACTGTGAAGATTAATCAGATGGCTGGTAAAAAAGCTGATTCCGCTTTGGTAAAGATTGAGGAACCATGGAAGTTTGGTCAGGGAGCGGTTGTGTATAAGCCGGTTTCGGTGAAAATGGATTTGTCGGATTTTGTTTTTGTAGAAAATGGGTTGTATAGGATGAAGAAAAAAATAAGTTCTTATGCGCCGACTACAAATGCGAATATTTCGTATACGACTAATACTTTGAGTCCTATTCCTTTGCAAAATGATATCTTTTTGGAACCTTTTACCAATGATGTAATTGAAACAAATGCTTTGGAAATTAAAGGTGTGAAGTATGGTCCGGACAAGGATATTGTCTTTGTGAATGGTAAAACTAATTTGGCATTAAAATTTACTCCGGCATTGTCGGTGGGGCTTTTGTATGCTGATGATTTGAAGGATGTGATTACGGCTTATCGTGGATTGCCGGTGCCTATTTTTACTCAGACTGCTTATCATGCGGAAAGTAATTTGAGCGCTTCAACTCCTGTAGTAGATTATATTTTGGACTTTTCTGAGGAAAAAACTGCTCAGGGAGGGAAATGTAGTAGTGATGAGGCGCAGAAATTTAATTTTAATTTTGTTGGTACAAGTTTTTCAAATGTGGATAAATCTTCAGTTTTGGATAATGTTGACTTTGATCTTGTTTCAAACTTTTCTCAGATGACTGTTTTGGCAGAATTGACGGGAGTTGGTGAGGATAGTCCGTGTACTTTTGCGGAGGCTCCGAGTTTGAGAACGGAGTTGTCGTATTATGTGGGCAAGACGGAAGTGAAATATTATTCTAATAAATTGCCACGTGCAGGAGGACAGAGTGTGGCTAATACTGCTGCGGAAATTCGCGGTAATGTTTATGCTCAAAGTTCTGTTTCTGTTAACAAAGATGTGGCTGTGAGTCAGGAAACGGGAAGTGTGAATGTGAATGTTGTGCGAGATATTGTTAGTCAAAATGTCACTAAATATATTAAAAATGTGGATGGTATTAATACTGGGACTTGTGTGATTAATTTTATTTCTGATGAATTATTGCAAGGATCTGGTTGTACAAAAGAAGTTGATTACAAACATTTCCAAGTTGGTACTGAGCATATTTATTACTTTAAAAATGGTGATGTAAAACTGGATTTCAATAAAGCTTTTGGTGATATTGAAGAGGGAAATTGGAATGGAGACATTATGATTGTGGTGGATGGGGGCAATATTTATGTGGAGAATAATGTTTATAACGGGACTGATAGTGATGCTACTAATAATGGGCAGTATTTGGGTTTGATTGCCTTTCAGACAGCTCCTGATAATGGGCATTTGTATTTGGGTAGTGATGTTACTAATTTGCAGGCGAATATTGTTGTAGACGGTACGATGTTTTCTTGGGAAGATGGAATGTCTCAAAATGCTTTAGGTGAGCCAATTTGGGCAAGTACTGATGTAATGATAAAGACTTTGAATAAACAGATTTTCATTCAAGGAAATGTTTCTTCTCGTAATACTATTGGTGGTGCCGATTTGGATGCGGGGGGCAAGGCGTATTTGCTTTTGGGAACGGGGGAAGTGATTGAGGGTACAAGTTTTAGTGTGGAAGAACGAAGAAGGGCGCAGTTGTATGATTTGAACTATTTGAGATTCTTTAAATTGGAGTTGGCGCAAGGTGTGGATGAAGAAGGAAACACTTATGCGGTTGATCAAAAGTGTGGAAGTGCGTTGAATTTGGATAAGATTTTGGAGGCTTTTTCATACAAAACTTGGCAGAAAAAATATGATAAAGGCAATGCCACTGCGTCTGATGAGCCTAGTCATTCTTGTGGTCAAAAGGGATTGTTGACGGGGGGGAGTGATTGTAAAAAAGATTTTTATTGTGATGGAATTAATCCTTTGAAGAAATATTCTGAAACGGTGACAGCTACTTCCGGTCCTGATGGGGATTTGGTGGCACCTTCCAAAACAGCTAATCCTGGGGTTTATGCTAGGGGATTAGATGGGGCTGAGGCTCCGGTTTATATTTATTATTTGGCACCTTCATCGACGTCGTTCGTGTTTAGTCAGAGCGGATCGAGTCAGTTGAAGTAGTTTAATTTTTTGCCCAAGTGATATCAACTTCGGGGTGTTTTTTGAGTTGGGTGAGCATTATTTCTTGGATTTCTTTTAGTTTTTCTTCGTTGTTGGATTCAAATCTTAATGTGAGGTTTGGGGAGGTGTTGGATGCTCGCACTGCGGCCCAAGAATTGGGGTCAAATTTGACGCGTACGCCGTCGATAGTGATGCAGTCGTAGTTGGAGGTGAAATGTTGCACTAGCTGCTTTACAACGTCGAATTTGCGGTCGTCGGGACAGTGGGCTTTGATTTCGGGAGTGGTGAATGCTTTGGGGAGGTGGTCGAATTGTTGGGACATTGCTTTGTCTGATTTGCTGAGGATTTCGAGGATTTTTGCAGCTGCGAGGAGGGCGTCGTCAAAACCGTAATAGTTTTCGCCGAAGAAAAGGTGTCCAGAAACTTCACCAGCTAGTGGGGCTTTTGTTTCTTTCATCTTAGCCTCGATAAAACTGTGTCCTGTTTTGGACATTATTGGCTCGGCCCCTAGCTCTTCTAAGCGGTTGATGATTGTTTGTGAGACTTTGACGTCGAATATAATTTTGGATCCTGGTAGGCGAGTGAGGAGGTCTTCAGCGAGAAGGAGTAGCATGAAGTCGGAGCTGTACATGTGGCCTTTTTCGTCGACAATTCCGATTCGATCTCCGTCTCCATCAAATCCTATCCCGAGATCGGCTTTTGTTTCTAATACTTTTGCGATTAAGTCCTGCATGTTTTCTAGTTCTTCAGGATTGGCTTCGTGATTTGGGAAATTGCCGTCAGGTTCGCAGTAGAGTTCGATTACTTCGCAGCCTAATGTGCGGAGAAATTCTGGGGCAAATGGGCCGGAAACTCCGTTTCCGGCATCAACCACTACTTTGAGTGGTTTGGCTAGTTTGGCTTTTGTTAGTAGTTCGTCGCGATAGAGTGGCCAGAGGTCTTGTTCGTCGATTTTGCCTGGGTTTTCTGCGGTGTCGAAGTCTTCGTTCTGAATTAGTTTGAGAACTTCTTGCAGTTCGTCGCCACAGATTGAGTGGGCGTTTTTGGTTACTGTTTTGAGGCCGTTGTATTCTTTGGAATTGTGGGATGCGGTGATGTTTGTTGCGGAATCGAAGTCGAGTTTGTCGGTGCAGCTGGACCAGTAGATCATTGGGGATGGGGAGAGGCCGATGTTGGTTACATCGATTCCGCATTCAGTGATTCCTTTGATAAAAGCCGCTTGCAGTTTTGGGCTGTGGGTACGAGGGTCGCGACCAACTGCCATGTTGCGAGTGTTGTATTTGCGTGTGATGTAGGTTCCGGTGCCGCGGCCGATCAAGTAGACGGATTCTTCTGTGAGGTCGGTTTCGGCGATTCCGCGAATGTCGTAGGCGCGGAAGATAAGTGCATTAATAGGCATTGTTGTATTTGGTTATGTCCATTGTGTCTTTGATGATTTCGAGGCGGGATGGGATTCCCCATTCTTTTAGCAGTTTTGCTACGGCTGGTGGAACGAGTGATTCCCAATTTGAGTCGAGGTGGATTGCTTCGCGTACTTCTGAGGCTGAAATAGGCACTTCTCTAATGAGGTGGATTACTTCTGGGCCGTGGTTTTTTTTGTCATATTTTCCGGTGTAGCAGGCTTTGACTAGTTTGGATCCGGTGTAGAGTTTTGTGTAGGGTGGCACGTAAATGTTGATGTGGTTTACCCAAAGTGCGTAATTGTTTACGTTGCGGATAGGGATGATGCAGAAGCGTTCACTGGGAATTTTGGCTTCTCGAAGTGCTTCGTCGATTAGTTGAAAACGCTCGCTGGCAGTGAGTGGGTTTGAATTGAGAAAGTTTTTTTCAGCAGATCCAATCGCGATAATTACTCGTTTGTTGTCTTTGAGGATTGTTTTGATCGCGTCGAGGTGGCCTTTGTGAAAAGGTTGGAAACGGCCGATGAATAGAGCTGATTGCATGCAGAGAATTTAGCAGGAGTTGGGTGTGAATGACAATGAGATTTATGTTGAGTTTCGGAATCCCCCTTGCTACTTGATTGAATTAAATGGCTAGTGTATAAGGTTTTCTTATAAAAAGTATTTCTGTATGAGTGAATCTGTAGATATATATGAAGGAGAGATGCCTCATCAAGTTTGGGGTCATATGGGTGGGCATATTGGGGGTTTGCGGCAGGTGTGTCCGGATGGGGAAGTTTTTGATGCTTGGACTTTTCGAAAAAATCTTTTTGATATTGAAGGAATTGGGCAGAAGATTGAGGGCAATAGAGTGATTGAAATAGGACAAGGGGACTGTGTGCTTTTTCGTGATTATTGTATTGAAAATAGAGCGAGTGAATATGTGGGTGTGGATTTGTTTGAGGCCGGTAGTGAGCTGATCATGATGAGCGATACAGTTGTGCAAACTGTGCGTGCAGATATGTATCAGTTTTTACAAAAAGAACCTGCGGATAGCGCTTTGATAGCGGGGTTTTCTTCTTTGTGTGAGGATATGATGTGGGTTAATTACGCGAGAGAAAAGTTTCTTGTGAGAAAGATTGTTTCTGCAATTTGTGCAGAAGTATTTAGGGTGGCCTTTCCTAATGAACCTTTGTTGCTTGGTGCTATTGGGGGAGTTTTTGAAAAGGAACTGCCAAAAGCAGGGTTTGTGAATGAGGATGATTCTTGGATGAAGCGTGTTTAGTTTTTTGAGTGGGCTTCGATCAATGGGGCGGTTTCGGTTTTGTGTTTGTTTAGTTTGATCAAACGGAAAACCTTGTGTACTGAGTTGGGGTTGAGGCCTTTATTGACCATGTCGTCTTTGCCGAGGCCGTCTTCGATCAGGCGGAGGATTGTGTCGATTTCTTTGTAAGACATGCCGAGTTCTTCTTCGTCAGTTTGGCCGATGTAGAGTTCTGCGGAAGGTGCTTTGTTGATGAATTCAGGAGGTAGTCCGACGTGTTCTGCGAGTGAAATAACTTCTTCCTTGAAAAGATCTCCGATTACTTCGATGTCTGCAGCGAGGTCGCCGTGTTTTGTGCCGTAACCGATGGCTAGTTCAGTTTTATTTGAAGTTCCGAGTACGAGAGCGTTGCGAGAGTTTGCGTAATTATAGAGAATTGTCATTCGCACGCGTGCTTTGGTGTTGATTTGGGCGAGGTCGTTTGGTTTCCACGGGAGAATGAGGAAATCTGTCAGGTATTTGTTGATTGGTACTGTGAAATATTCTACTTTCAAAAAATCACAAAGAGCTTTGGAGTGGGCAAAGTTTTCGTCGGCAGAGATTCCTTTTTCCGGCATTAGTAATGCAGTGATTCGTTTAGGGCCGAGAGCGTCGACGGCTAATTTGAGCGTAAGTGCGGAGTCAATTCCGCCAGATACTCCGATGACAGCTTTTTCAAAACCGAAAGTCTTGAAGTATTTGCTGATTCCTCCAATTATTTTTGTATAATTATTATGCATATGTGGGGTTCAATGTGCGCGAATTATAAAAGAGTTTTCTCATATTGGAAGAGTGTTGGTGTTGATTTTGTGATGAAAGGTTGTGCAGTGAAACTATTAGAAGTCTTTGACCTGTCTTTGGATTTGGCGTTCTTGGTCTTTTCGTTTGAGAGAATCGCGTTTGTCGTGCATTTTTTTACCGCGGCAGAGACCGATTTGTAGCTTGATCAAGCCACCTTTGGGATAGATCTCTAAAGGGATGCAGGTGATTCCATTTTGAGAAATTTCTTTTCCGATTTTTTGGATTTCTCGTGTTTTTAATAAAAGTTTTCGCTTGCGAGTTGGTTCGTGTTCTTGTCGGCTAGAATGTGAATAGCGAGAAATGTGGGCTTCGTTGATGTAAGCTTCGTCTTCGTCGATGGTGATGTAAGCACCTTTTAGATTGATCTGGCTGCCACGAATGGATTTGACCTCGTCACCATTCAACATAATACCTGCCTCGAATTTTTCGAGTATTTCGTAATCGTGAAAAGCCTTTTTGTTTTTTGCGAATGATTTTGTCATAATGTGCGCTGATTGTATGTTTTAACCCTTATGTATGGCAACAAGTAATTTTCCTCGTTTCGGTAGTTTGTTTAAAGGTGCTTTGAAAAGTGTATTTAACAATCTAGGCGTTTATCTGCCGATTGTGCTTCTGTTTTCTGTTTTGACAGTCGTTTTTATTTTTGGTCTTGGTTATTTAGGGCTTGAAGAACTTCCGAAGGAACCTGGAAATTTTGAAGAAGTTTCTATGCTTTTCAAGGAACTTTTGACGCCTCAAATTATTTTGATTGCGCTGACTTATATAGTGCTGACGGTTCTGTTGAATGTGTTTTTTCCTTTGGCAATTCTGAAGGCTCATCAACAACAAGAAAAACATGCTAGTGAGGCGATTGAATGGGCTGCTAAGAATTTGTGGAATGGGGTTGTGGTTGGATTTTTGCAATTTTGGTATGCATTCTGGAAGGCTGTTTGGCCTGCGGTAGTGCTTGGATTGGTATGGCTCGCTACTAATTATTTTGGTGTGGCTTGGGGTAATTTACGTTTTGTTTTTGCGATTTTGGTGATTCCAGTTGTGATTAATGCGGTTTATTTCATGGTTAAGAGAGGGATAGAGGCGACATTTTCGGTTGTGGCTTTGGTAGATGATGGCAATAAAGGGTGGAGTGCTGTGAATAAAAGTGTCAGTGTGGCAAAAGGTAATTTGGGTCATATTTTTGTGACAATGCTTTTGGCTGGAATTATTTTATCTTTGTTGACGATTCCGTTTGCATTTATTACCAGTTTCTTGGGTGAGAGTGGACCTTCTGTGTTTGCCGGTGTTGCTATTGAATTCTTGTTAGGAACATTTATCACTGCAATTTTTACGGTGTTGATTTACGATATTTACAAAGCTTTAAAATAGATCGTGGCTGACGGCTGCGCGGCTTCCCTTAGCGATTTTTTCTTCATTGAGAAACTTCGCTGGGGAAGTTTTTTGTTATATGTGAGGGGCTTGTATATTGGGGATGTTAAATAAATTAAATAACCAATTTATATATGAGAGCTTTAAATGTTAGGGAGCAAGGCGGAGAGGATTTGACTGAGGGAGTAGATTTGACTGCGCAGCCTGAGGTGTCGAGTGTGGTTGTAGATTTGACTGCAGAGGAGGCTGAAAGAGTTCGAGTATTACTTGCTGAGGAAAGTGATGATCATGCGAATGTTGTTGGTTTTGGAGACTGAGATTTTGAATTTATTGAGCTAGTACTTTGAGTGCTAGCTTTGTTATTTCTGAGGAGTTGTCTAGGTAGGAGTCGGGGACTCGCCACCAGTTTTTGATTATTACCGGAGTGGCTTTGTCTTTTCTGGTGTAGGAAAATTGGGTGGAGCCTTGTTGGGCAAATTCTTCTTGGAGGGATTCTGTTGTGACTTTAAAATAGAGGTTTTCTTTGAAGAGTACGCCGAGTTGCTGGCCGTCGACTTTGAGCAAAACTCCGCCAAACATGCGGTGGGTGCTGATGTTTTGGATTTCGGAGAGAAGTTCCAAAATGTAATCGGTATATTCTTGTGATGCTGCCATGGTGGGCATTATAGAGTATGATCGCTGTGATGTTTACAGATTTTCAACAATCAGTTTGGGAGGCGCTGAAAACTATTCCTCGAGGCAAAGTGACGACTTATGGGGAAATTGCGCGTTATTTGGGACGGCCGCGGGCTGCGAGGGCGGTGGGAAGTGCCGTGGGCAAAAATCCGAATGCTCCTGAAGTGCCATGTCATCGAGTTGTGCCGAGTAGTGGTTTGGTGGGGAATTATTCTGGGCCGGGAGGAAGGGATGGAAAAATTAAACTTCTTAAAGAAGAGGGTGTTGTTTTTGAAAGGGGGAAGGTTGGGGAGTTTTATAGGTTTTAATTAAAAATATTAATAACAATAAAGTATGACTAACAAAATAACTGGACTAGATTTTGTAGGGGTTCCATCACAAGATTCAGATCGTTCTATCAAATTTTACACTGAAACACTTGGACTTCGTGTTGATGACAAGGCGAAATACGAGTTTTGGGTGGGTGATACTTGTTTTGCTATTTGGGAGCCAGCAAAACTAGGCATGCCTTTTACTGCGCAAAAAAATGCACACATTGCTCTAAATGTGGAGAATATCGAAGAGGCCCGCAAGGAGTTGGAGGATAAAGGAATCGTGTTTAGGGGAGAGACAATCAACAACAGAGATATCTGCTTTATGGCACTATTTACTGATCCTGATGGTAACGATCTGATGTTGCATCAAAGAGCTTAAGAAGGGTTTTAATGGCGGAGAGAACGGGATTCGAACCCGTGGTAGCTTTCGCTACACACGCTTTCCAAGCGTGCGCGTTCGACCACTCTGCCATCTCTCCGCGTTGCCATAGGCTTCCACCATCGTAAGCTAATTCGCCCAGCCACTCAATACTTTCGTGGGGGCTCATTGAGCACCTCTGCCATCTCTCCGCGTTGCCATAGGCTTCCACCATCGTAAGCTAATTCGCCCAGCCACTCAATACTTT
>JAESSS010000069.1 GCA_016763975.1 Candidatus Altimarinota bacterium | reverse complement strand
TTTTAATTCAAAAAACACTAGAGAAACTTCTTTTGTGATGGTGGAAATTTTGCCGGAAATAAATCATAGCGATGAGCTGGAGATTGATGAAAAAGATTTGAGAATTGATGTGTTTAGGGCTGGAGGAAAAGGTGGGCAATCGGTAAATACTACTGATTCCGCAGTGAGAATTACACATATTCCGACTAATACAGTGGTGAGTTGCCAAAATGAGCGCAGCCAATTACAAAACAAAGAACACGCGATGAAAGTTTTGCATGCAAGATTGGTTGATTTGATGTTAAAACAACAGGCTGAGGAATTGTCAGATTTGAAGGGCAAAACTCAGGATATTGCTTGGGGCAACCAGATTCGTTCATATGTTTTGCACCCTTACAAAATGGTAAAAGATCATCGTACTAATTATGAAGAAAGTAATCCTGAAAAAGTTTTAGATGGGGAATTGGATGGATTTATTGAGGCCGAATTAAAGAAAAAAGATGCCTAAATTAATTATTATCACAGGAGAGGAGAATCCGGGATTGCGTACGATGTGCAAGCCGGTGAAGAAGTTTGATAGTTCGCTGAAAAAGTTTGCGAAGGATTTGAAGCAAGCGATGTTTGATGCGAATGGATTGGGAATTGCGGCTCCACAAGTGGATAGGCAGATTCGTCTTTTTTGGGTTCTGCTTGATCTAAAAACTGATGATGAAAGATTGGTGTGTATGGTGAATCCAGATATTTTGGAAAGGAGCAAGGCGCAGGAAACTGACGAAGAAGGATGTCTGAGTTTGCCGGGAATTTTTGGTCAGGTGGAGAGGTCTAAAAAAATTAAAGTAGAGTTTTTCGATCTGGATGGGAGAAAAATGATGCTTGAACTAAAGGGCTTAAATGCGAGAGTTGTGCTGCATGAAAATGATCACCTGAACGGGGTTTTGTTTATTGATAAACTCTCTGAGGTTGAGGAAAAGGAACTGCTTTAACGGAGTTTTTTGTAGAGGCGGTAGAAAAAATAGATAAATGGGTTGAAGGCGTATTCTTGAGGAGATTTGTATTGTACGGCAATGCCTCCGAACTTTTTCTTGAATTCAGTGACACCTTTCCATTGGTGGTTTTCGGCTTGAGGTGGGGAAATTCCGAGGAAGTCGTAGTTTGTGACCTTATGAGATTTGGCTTCGGTGATGGCGTGCCATTGTAGGAGATAGGGAGCCATTAGGTTGCGGTTTTCGTTGGAGGAAGCACCGTAATAATAAATTGTGTGGTTTTTGAAAGTGGTGGCGATGAGGCCGGCGATGGCTTGGTTTTTGTATTTTGCGAGGTAGAGTTTTGCTTTTGGGCCGAGACATTTGAGCATGTTTTCATAAAATGCTTGCTTGTGAGAATGGAAGCCGTCGCGTTGAGTAGTTTCATTGAGAAGTTGGTGGAAGGTTTTGATGTCGGTGGAAGTGTGGATGGTGACTCCTTTTTTCTTGGCTAATTTAATGTTGTAGCGACCTTTGGGTTTCATTTGTGCGAGCAGATCTGCTTCGGAAAGTGTGAGGTCTAAAAGGAGGGTGTTTTCAGGTTGGAAACCATGTTTGATGCTGAAAAAATTGGGGAAGTTTTTGTGCTCTTGAACCAACAAAGGATCAATGCGAAGAAAAATTGCTTTTTCGGATTTTACAATTGGGTGAAGAGCTTTTATGAGCATCTTCATTTGTGCTTTTGCGTAGGGAGAATTGTAATCGATTTGCGGACCACGGCTGGCATAAAGCCATGAATATTTTTTGCCAAGTTGATGTTTTATAATCAATGAACCACCAACTATTTCTCCATTTTCCTCCAAAACTACGATCCAATATTTACCGCGTGATGGCACTGTGACCTGAAAATGTGCCCATTCTGTGCTTTGCCAAATTGAAGCAAGGAGGTTTTTTTGAATAAACTTGTCCCATTTTGCTTCTTCGCTGCGTTTTAAAATTCGTGCTTTCATGATGAAGATTTTGGGGCTTTTGTTGAGCTTTTGCAAGTGCTGGTGGTAGACTGTTCACAAATTTGACCCCTCAAAATATGCAAAATAGTATAGACCAGCTGGAGAAGCGCGTTGCGGCGCTTGAGAAAGAGGTTTTTAATCATAGTTCGGTTCCCGTTGAAGAGAAATCTCAGAAAGTTGTACACATAAAAAAACATGTTCCAACCTGGTTTGATGGACTTTTGAATTGGATAAAAGAGGATTTTTTGATGAAACTGGGGGCGTTTTTGCTTTTGTTAGGAATGGGATGGTTTGTTTCTTATGCATTTACACAAGGATGGGTGGGGCCGGTTGGTAGGATCACTTTGGGAGTGGCGACTGGTACTGTGATTTTGGGTTGGGGATATTCGATTATGGGTCGGCGATCTAGTCCCGGTCAGGTTTTGACAGTATTGGGAGGCACAATGATTTTGCTGACTTTGTATGCGGCGAGAGAATATTATGGATTCTTTAATGAAGAAGTTGTTGCAGGAATGATGGGACTTGTGGTGGTGTTGATGGCGACGATTGCGATTAAGTTTAATGCGCGAAATGTGGCTTATTCCGCTTTGATTGGAGGTGCGCTGGTGCCGATTTTGGCTTCAAGCGGTTTTTCAAATCACTTTGGAATGCTTTCATTTATTTTCCTTTTGGATTTAGGAGTATTGGCAGTGGTTTCAATGAGAGGGTGGAGAGGACTTTTGCTTTTGGCATTTTTGATAACGGCTGGATATTCGGGATCGATGGATAATCTGCCGCTTGCTCAGACTTGGGCTTTTATGGCTTCGTTCTTTGGCTTATTTTTCCTTTCAAATTTGATGGCAATGCTCAGGACAAAAGAAGTGCGAAAGACGGATCTGTTTATTCAGGGATTAAATGGGCTATTGTTGCTTGTTTGGATAGCTGATTTTGTGCCGGCAGAATGGCAGAGTCTGTTGATGGCAGCGGTGACTGTGCTGATGGCAGCAGTGACTTATATGATGTTGGCGACGAGTGGATTGAGGAAACCGATGTATATCAATGGAGCTCTTGGAGCGATGTTTTTGGCCGCTGCTTTGGCGATGGAGCTAGATGGTTCCGTGCTGATTATTGCTTACTTTATTGAGGCTTATTTCTTGGTACATCTCACTTCTTTGGTTTTGAAGGAAAAACATGCGGCCACTTTTGTTTCTTTGGCACAGGTTATGCCAGTTTTGATGGCTTTTGATATGAGCTTTGGGTTGAGACGCTGGGTTGATGCTCCGCTTTTTAATGAACACTTTTTTGTTTTGGCGGTAGGACTGGCTTCACTTTGGGGAACTGCTTATGTTTTGAGAAAATTCAGATTAGGGGAAAAATTAGCAGTGATTTATGCTCTGCAATTGACTGCGGCAGCCTTGTTTGGTGGCGCGTTGATTTGGCTTTCTGCTCATAATTTACTGGATAGAGATATCGCAAGAATGGTGGCGCTGACAGTTTATGCGCTGATCGGGGTTGTTCTGTTTTACTTTGGTGAAAGCAAGGATGAAAAGGCGCTGAGGATTGGAGGTGGATTTATTTTGGGATTGGTGGTGGCGCGTTTATTGTTCTTTGAAGTATGGGAAATGGATCTGCTTTATCGTGTTGTTACATTTTTTGCTATTGGCGCTCTGCTGATGGCTACTGCATTTTTTAATAAAAAATAAATGAGAAAATTATTAATTGTTTTAGGCGTATTGTTGGTGAGTTCTGTGGCTTTTGCTGCTGTTAATGATGATTTAAGTTTCTTTGAGACGGTTTATGAAGTGGGGCCGGTGAGTGTGATCAAGCCGACAGTGGTGAGTGTTGTAGTGCCGGGGAAACAACTTTATGGAGTGGCGGTAAGTGAGGATGGGGTTTTGCAGGGGATTTCTAGTACTCGTGTTCGTGGTACGGCGGCTGGGTTTACTCCCGGTTTGACTTCTGGTTTGTTGGGAGCGGCTAATAATCTTTTTGATAATGATTTAGAAACTTGGACTGAATTCGATTTGGATCGAGATCAGGGTAGAGCGTTGATTGTGTTTGAGGCAGAAAAGGAATTCACTTCGTCATGGATGAATATGTACCTGTCCAAAAATGTGGCGCTTCCGGATGAAATCAAGATCTACGCTTGGGTGGACGGCAAAAAGAAAACGGTTTTTACAAATGATGAGATCAAGAGTTCTTATGTAGCTTTTCCTGAAACTAGAGCGAAAAAATGGAGGGTTGAAATTTGGCATGACGAACCATTGAGGATGGATGAGTTGGATTTTGAGCAGATGTCTTCTGTAAAAGATTCTGTGGAAGTGAGATGGTTGGCGCGGCCGGGCATGAAATATACAATTTATGCAAATGCGCAGGCACGGCCAGATTTGGAGGTGGGGGAGGCGGGGAATTTGTCGGCTGAGGATGTTTTGAATTTAGAATTGGGTTCTGGTGTTGTGAATCCTATTTTGGCTGAACCTGACTTGGACAAAGATGGGGTGGCGGACGTGAGAGATAACTGTTTGGGAATTGCTAATCCGGAGCAGGAAGATGTGGATGGAAATGGGGATGGAGATGCTTGTGAAGATTTTGATGGAGATGGAATCAAGAATGGCAAAGATAATTGCCCGGAGCACGCCAATAGACAACAGCTCGACGCTGATAACGATGGAATTGGAGATAGTTGCGATGGAGAGGAAAGTCGGCTTACAGAGCAAAATCCGTGGCTACCGTGGGTGGCGATGGGAGTTGCCGGAATTTTCGTCCTATTCTTGATGGTAAAAGTGATGAGAAAGGAGAATGATTGAGATAAGAAAATTCTCAAAAAAGGATACCACTGAAGTTGCTTTGCTAATGGTGAATGTCTATAAGGAGTTTAATCGTGAGGAGGCGACGAAAAGTGGTTGGGAGGATTATTTGAATACAGTCCACCCAGATAAGGTTCCCTTTGAAAAACTTTATAACAAATTAAATAAAGCGGTGGCTTTTGTGGCTATAGATCGGGGAAAAGTGATCGGCATTGTGCGAGGTACACCTGAGAGGATAAATAGTCTTTTTGTGAATGGAAAATATCAGGGGAAGGGGATTGGGAAGAAGTTGGTTGGAAAATTTTTAGATGCAGCTAAAAAGCTGGGCGTAAAGGATGTTCGAGTGAGATCGTCGGTATTGGCAGTGCCTTTTTATAAAGCGATGGGCTTCAAAAAGACCACAGGCTTGCGAAATCCTCACGGTATGAAGATGTACAATATGAAAAGGCTGCTGTAAGATACTTGCCTATATGTTTTTTATGCAAGATAAAGAGCCCACAACCAGCCTATCTCTACCAGAAAGCCTGCCGCAGAGGCTGTCCCATATCAGGACACTGACGCAGGCTTTTGCAATTACAGACAGTATTCATCGTAAGGTACAGAGCACGTTCATTAGAGAAGATACAACGATTAACGCCCCAGATGGACAGCTTTTATTTGGTAGGGAGAATGCTCTTGAGGTTCACCTCAGAGTTGGGGCAGTAAGCAAAATCATACGAGACCAGATCAATGAAGTTGCTGGTGATCATTTACCAATGAACCTCTTTATTTACCTGATCGAAAAAATGGAGAGGCTTAACTGGTATAAGCTGAATATTCAGCAAAGGCATGACTTCTTCTGGCCGCGCATCATGGATAAACGGCAAAAGGTCACAAACGCTATCTGCCAAGCTGAGGCAATTCGTATACAAAAAATGATAAAGGCTGGGAAAGTCGAAACAGCTACTGACCTAGAATACGAGGTCCGACGTTGCCTAGCACTAGATCTGTCCATAGAAACAACAGATATAGAAGAATTCCACCGGTCTAAGTTCGGTGAGACAGATTATTTTGGTCGCTCTAGTTCATCTTTTGCCTAATGAAGGCTGGGATGTCTAGTTCGTTTTCAGTTTGTTTGATTGGGCTCTCAAGATGACTGGTAGGTGGAGTTGCTGGAGTGCTGATAGCACGAGAACTACCTAGTCCTGATGATGAGAAAACTGAACGAGGGCGCATCATGTTGGTTTCTGGTTGTTTGTAGTCAAAACCGGTTGCTACAACTGTGAGTTTGACTTCACCGGTGTAAGAATCGTTGATAACAGCACCAAAAATGATGTTTGCGTCTGGATCAGCAGCCTCAGTGATAACACGAGCAGCTTCGTCGACTTCAAACATTGAGAGGTCGTTGCCTCCTGTAATGTTGAATAGAACACCTTTCGCTCCATCGATTGATAGTTCGAGAAGTGGTGACTCGATAGCAGCTTTTGCAGCTTCGGCAGCACGATTTTCGCCTGTTCCGTAACCAATACCCATCAAAGCTGAACCAGCATTTTCCATTACGGCTTTCACATCTGCGAAATCCACATTGATCATACCGTGAACAGTGATAAGGTCTGCGATACCTTGTACACCTTGTCTAAGAACGTCATCCACAACTTGGAAGGCGTCGTTTAGAGGAGTCTTTTTGTCGATAATTGAAAGAATTTTGTCGTTTGGAATTGTAATAAGAGTGTCTACTTTGCTCTTAAGATTTTCTAGACCTTCGTCAGCTTGAGTTTTGCGACGTTGTCCTTCGAATGAAAATGGCTTAGTAACAACAGCAACAGTAAGGATTCCCATTTCTTTCGCAGCATTTGCGATAACCGGAGAACCACCTGTTCCAGTTCCACCACCCAGTCCACATGTGATGAATACCATGTCAGCACCTTCCATTGCGTCTTTGATCTCTTCGATTGTTTCCTCTGCAGCTTGTTTACCAATGTCCGGGTTAGAACCAGCACCAAGTCCACGAGTAGTGGCTTTGCCGATGTTAATCTTAACCTGAGCCTCTGAATGATATAACGCCTGAGCATCAGTATTTACCACAATAAAGTCGATACCTTTAAGACCGGCCTTGATCATGCGGTTAACTGCGTTGCCACCACCACCACCAACACCAATAACTTTTATGTTAGCTACAGGAGTGATTTCAGGAGTTACTTCGAGAGTTTTTGATTTTTTTACTTTCACTGGTTCTTCTCTCTGAGAAGAAAAGAGGTTTTTTAGATCTTGATTATCATCTTTTGCGTTAGACATGGGCCTAATGGTTAATAGAGAGTCTCTTTTGGATTCGAATTATTACTGTACTTTGACATGTTGTCAAGGTATTAGCTTTTTAAACCAGTTGCTAATTGCTCCTAATCCTTTTTTAAGATTAATTGATTTAAGCCCTGCGTGATGCCGTCCTTCGAATCTTGAGCCCCAGATGAGCAGTCCGATTACTGTGGCATAACTAGGATCGTCAATTTTATCAACAACTCCATCGTAATTTTGTGGGAATCCTATTTGAGTAGGTAAGTTTAGTGTTTCTCTAGCCAAATCAATCACACCAGGAATTTTGGCAGCGGCACCAGTGATCAATACTCCAGCTGGGAGCATGCCGTCACGGTTAATTTTGGCTAATTCATCTTTTACAAGTACGAAAATTTCGTGATAACGAGCTTGGATGATCTCAACCAATACTCTTTTGGAGATTAGGTGAGTGTCTATTTTGCTAATAAGGGAAAGGTCGATTGTTTCGCGGTCGTTAACGTCTTCCGGAATTACTGAACCGTATTCAATTTTTACTTTTTCAGCTGTATCAATAGAAGTTCTTAGTCCAATTGCAATGTCGTTGGTGACATTTTCTCCACCTACAGGGATAATCGCAGTGTGTAGAGTAGAACCATCCTCAAAAACGCTAACAGAAGTGCCTCCACATCCAATGTCTACTACAACTACACCAAGTTCTTTTTGACGTTTGGAAAGAACTGCTTCACCAGGGGCAAGGCAGGCAGGGATAGTATCATCGATGTCTACACCCGATTGTAGTACGCATTTTTCAAGATTTTTGATTACCGGTTCGAATCCAGTAACAATATGTGTTTCAACTTCGAGGCGGACTCCAGTCATTCCAACAGGATATTTAACGCCTTTTTGCTCGTCGACAGTGAATGTTTTCGGGATTATTCTAAGGATTCTACGGTTAGAAGGGATTGTAAGGGCCTGAGCTGCTTCAAGTACTCGATCTACATCGTCCTCTGAAATTTCATGTTCAGTATTGGAAACAGCAATAACTCCCTTGGAATTGAGGGAAGCAATTTTGTTGCCGCCTATACCGAGGAATACGTGATTAATCGGTTCACCAGCCATTCTTTCCGCATCTTCTAGGGAAGAAATGATGGAATTTATAGTCTCTTCAACATCAATAACCGAACCTTTTCTGAGGCCGGTGGAAGGGGCGATACCCACTCCAATAATGTTTACTACGCTAGAACCCTCCTCAAGGAGTCCGACTACCGTACGAATTTTGGAGGAACCAATATCTAAACTGGCTACAACTCTTGATTTTGCCATAATATGCCCATTAGTTATGGATTTGATAGTACAGAAAAAGCTGAAATGTGCCAAACCTTTTTGCTGTTTTTGTGGGATACGGAGGCAAAGCTGTGCTATTTTTTTATTCGGTGGAAGGTGGCTGCATGTAGCGTTTGACTTGGTGTTGCCTACACTATATTATGCGGACCTTTTAAAAGACTGCATGAGAAAACAACAAGAATTTTTGCCCCTAGATGATATTCAGCCTGAAAATCTAAATGTTCAACTAAACTTGCCACCGAATCTAGCAAGCAAGATTGGCATAGATGCAGAGCGCTTGACGACCTTGCTGAAAATCATCGGAGTGGTGAAATTAAACATAGGCGGGTTTGAAACTGGGGCAAAGGCCAATAATGGTGACTTTTTTATTAGGAGTGGGCAGCTACACCATGGAAGTGTGGGCCTGAAAGCAGATAAAATAATGGAATCGATTGAAAACCCTGAGGACATAGCTAAGGGACTGGATGAGGAGCTAAAAGCTTCCCTAAAAAAACTAGCTTTAGAGCTGACAATGACTGGTATGGACGATTTATCAAAACTAATGATTTCGGGGGAGGCGTTATTAACCCTAATGATGCTTGCAGGATCAATAGAGGGTTTCTATGCTACAGCTTTTATACTAACCGTAAGACAAGTGTCGGGTGCGGTTATTGCTATTCTAGACAATACCGAGTACCGCCTAAGCTACTGTATTCCATATGCCGAACCGGAAAGCTATCTGCACTTTGTGGCCAATCTCAATCGGGAAAGGCTTATTGGGGTGGTGTCAGAAAAGTGATGGCTGCGCCTCGTTTTCCTCCTGTTTTCTAGCGTTGGAGTGAGAGTTGAGGGTTCCGAGCTTGCGGAGGAGTGATGCAAAGCCAAGTTGTTCGAAAAGTTGGGCTACTTTTTCTTGGTCGTATTCGTGGGTTTTGCATTCGGGAAGGTCGAGAGTGAGAGGAACGTCGGTGACGATGGTGGCTAGGTGTTTGGAGAGGAATGCGGAGTCACGGTCGTTTGCGAGCTTGTCGTGGGTGGAACCGGTGATTTCGTGGAGATTCTCGTAGACGTTTTCGAGGGTTTTGTATTTTTGGAGAAGGTTGAGGGTGGTTTTTGGGCCAACACCCTTTACACCTTTGATGTTGTCGGAGCTGTCGCCTTGGAGTCCTTTCATATCAGGGACTTGAGCAGGGGAGATGCCGAATTTTTCGAAAACTGCTTGGATGTCGTAGGTTTTGGTTTGGGCGAATCCTTTGTGTGGAGTGAGGAGGAAGGTTGTGGGAGTTACGAGTTGAGTGAGGTCCATGTCGCCGGTAACGATAAATGTGTGGATGTCTTTGCGGGCATCGGCTTGTTTAGATAGGGTGCCAAGTACGTCGTCTGCTTCGAATCCTGCGATTTCATAGATAGGAATTTGGAAAGCCCGCACCACTTCTTTGATACGTGGGACTTGAGAATAAAGCTCGTCTGGAGCTTTTTTGCGAGTGGCTTTGTATTCTTTGTATTCTTCGTGTCGGAAAGTTTTGCCTTTAACATCAAATGAAACTGCGATGTAATCCGGCTTATGAATATTTAGTAGGTTTAGGAGCATTGAAGAGAAGCCATAAACCGCATTAACTAGCTCTCCTTCAGGGGTTCTAAAAGGGGGCATTGCGTGGAAGGCTCGATGGAGAATTGCGTTGCCATCAACAAGGATTAATTTCTGCATAATTGCTTAGTGCGTCAAGGAGTAGGGGGTCGACTTTTGCCTGATTATAGGGTAAAATAATGGGAAAGCCAAAAATAAAAACCAAATGGAAAGTTCATTCAAAAATTTCCTGAAAAGGAAGCGGGAAGGAAAAATAACTCTAACAAATGAGTTGAAATTTTCTGCAAAAAAACCGCTACTTGCCATAATTTTGGAAGACCGGCTAAAAGAGGAAGATGAAGTGAAGCTGAGGTATATTTTGGAAGGTATAGAAGCCATAAATACTGAAGTGGTGGTGATGTGTGATGAAGATTGTGAGTTTTTTGAAAAAATGAATCATGTACAGATAATGAGATTCAATAGAATTAATAGGAGAAATTTGATGGAAGCAGCCGATTTGGCGCTTTGTTTTGAATTTAATGATGTGGAGGAGATGTTATTGCATGGAATCATCCCTGTGAGCGCAGAACGTCCAGATTTGATGGATTATGATGCGAATCATGAGACGGGATACGGGTTCATTTACAAGAACACCGGTGTCTGGGGAGTATTCGCCGCATTGGTAAGGGCAGTAGAAACCTTCAAGTTCCCTTACGATTGGAAACATATTATGCAAGAGGGGATCAGAGCAGTGAAAGAGGCCTAGAGGATGTAGAAGGCTATTTTATACGCCCTCTGTTAGTTCAAGCTGTTTTGGCCGCCACTACTTGAAGTGATATTTGTAATGGTGTCGATAATGTCGCCGAAGTTGATGTAGCGGATAATGTCGAGGCCGAGGGCGCGTCCGACGATTCCGATAATGACAGTAGCTAGAATTGTAATTATCAAACCAATAATGGCATAACGAATAGTTGAAACTGCTGATTTAATTTTTTCTTCTTGTCCTCCAGAGAGAATGAAAGATATTCCACCAACAAAAATGAATACAACTGAAAGAAACCCCGCAACAATGATCGCATATGCTAAACCACGATTGATAATTTCGAGTACTTCATAATTTTGAGCGGCTTCAACAATTGACTTGCTGCCGCTACCACTGATGTTAGACATAGAAAGAGTTGGTAAAAATCTGAGCTGATTATACTACGTCTTCACCTTCAGGTTCAACTATCTTCAAGTTGACACGTGAATTGTTTTTAGAACCGATGATACGTAGAAGGATTCTGATTGCCTTAGCAGTCTGACCACTTTTTCCAATGATTTTACCCATATCGTCTTTGGCTACTTTAAGAGTAAGAAGTACTCCCATTTCATCTACCACACGTTCAACTACGACTTCGTCAGGGTTTTCAACGATTTGTTTAACAACGAATTCAACAAACTCTTGATCAGCAGTATTATTTGGATCAACCGGAATTGGAGCAGGACTTGGAGTAGATGCTTCAACTGGAGCAACAGCAGCCATTCCTGATTCTTCTTCGTTAATTGCAGCAACTTCTTCGTCTGTAACTATAGCGTCGTCATTTGGGTTTGTATCGTCTGTTGGGTTTGTATCGTCTGTCATGATAATCGGTTTAGGTAGGTAAAAGTAGTCTTGTAATTATTCTGATTTTTCAGCGTCAGGAGCGTCTGCTTCTGGAGTAGCTTCTGGTTCAGCAGGAGCTTCTTCCTTAGCTGGCTCTTCAGCAGCTGGTGCTTCTGGAGTTTCTGCAGGTGCTTCTTCCTTAGCAGGCTCTTCAGCGGCTGGTGCTTCTGGAGTTTCTGCAGGAGCTTCTTCCTTAGCTGGTTCTGCTTCTGGGGCAGGAGCCTCAGCAGGTGCAGCCTCGCTTTGCTCGGGTTGAGCTTCTGGCGTTTCAGCACTTTCAGCTGGTGCCTCCGCTGGAGCTGCGGCACTGGCAGGTGTTTCTTCTTCTGGTGCTGGGTTCTTAGGTTTACGTTGTTTGTTTCGTGGTTCAATGTATTTCTCCATTCCTTCCAATCCTTCTTTCTTCAAAAGTACGGCAACTGTATCTGAAGGCCGAGCGCCGACGGATAACCAGTATTTTGCACGATCGTGATCTACTTTTAATTCTTTTGGTACAATTGTTGGCCGATAGTGACCAATAACTTCGATGAACTTACCCTTGATTGGGGCAGTATGTTCTTGGATAACGATCCTGTATGAAGCTTGGCTTTTCTTTCCTGTTCTGGATAATCTGATTTTAAGCAAAAAGTGGGGGGTTTATCTGGTAAATGCGCGGCTAACTGTAAGTTTTTGGAGTGTTAAAGTCAAGAAAAAAAGCCACTTTCGCTGCGACGAAGTTGGGCACGGAGATTTTTGACCATCTCAGACCCTAATTTCGAGTTCATTTCATCGATTATTTGGTCCTTTCGCATAATCACTTCTTGAGAGAATCCAGGACCATTTGTTTCAATTACGAGTACCCCTTTTTTGAAGAAGGCCGGTTTGATGTGATCTTCTGCTCCTTCTATATGGGAGAAGAATTCCGGAACAATGCTGCGGAATTTCTGGCAAACAAGAGAGGCCTCCATTTCAACGGCGATTCCGTAACGGCCGGCTGCTCTTTGTATAAAATTTTGGAAAGGGTCAAAGCTCATGAAGGGAGTCTAGCATTATTTGGATCCAGTGATAAGCCTATAGCTTTCTTTAGCCATTTTGTCCCAGGTGAATTTGGCGGCGTGGCGGGCGCCTTTTTCGATTAGTTCGGCTTGGAGGTCGGAGTCGCGATGGAGTTGGTCGATTTTGTTAGCGATGTCTTGGGGATCTTGGGGATCAAAGAAAAGGGCGTTGTCTTCGCCGCAGATTTCGGGGATTGAGGAGGAATTTGAGGCGACGACGGGTGTGCCACAACTCATGGATTCGAGGGGTGGGAGGCCGAAACCTTCGTAGAGGGACGGGAATACAAAGATCATTGCGGCATTGTAGAGGTAGACTAGTTCTTGTTCGGAAACTAGGTTTGTGAGGATGATGTTGGGGTTTTGGGATGCGGCGTTTTGCACTTCGGGGTAGTGAGGGTCGGGACGGCCGGTGATGACTAGTTGGAGGTTGAGGTCGGGAGAAAGCATTTCGAATGCTTTGATAAGAGTGGGGAGGTTTTTGTGGGAGCGGTGTACTCCGGCGTAGAAGAGGAATTGTTTAGTGATACCGTATTTTTTGAGGGTGGAATCGAATTTGTGTACTTCGGGGATTAGAGTGAAGTCGGGGCTGACACCGTTGTAGATGACGTGGATTTTTTTGGGCTCGGCGTGGAGATAGTGGATGAGGTCGGCTTTGGTGTTGTGGGAAATGGCGATGATTTTTTTGGCTTTTTTGACAGCGTTTTTGATGGTAAAACTATAGGCGAGACGGTGATACCAGCGAGTCATTTTTTGGCCGGGATAAAGTGAAAGGGTGAGGTCGTGGATGGTTATTGTGTAGGGTCGGCGGTAGAGAATAGGTACGTTGAAGTGGGGGAAATGAACGATGTCACATTTTTCTTTGTAAAGTTTGCGGCAAAATATGATTTGTTCTGAGAGGGAATAATGTTTGGCATTAACCAAAACTTTTTTTGCACGGGGATGAGAGAATTTTTTGAATTCGGGATTATTAAAGAAGAGCACGATTTCATTCTCCTTATCAATACTAAGAATATGGTCGACAAGTTCGTGGGTATAACGGCCGATTCCAGTAAAACTAGAGCTATACATTCTACAATCTATTCCGATTCGCATGGCGACATAGTACAGTGGAGTTTGCATAAGTGCCAAAATTCTATTTTCATTTGGCATTATTAATGCTAAAAATACTCTGCACCTTTTGATGTGACCTTGCTTGGTGCGATTTGAAAATTCGGAGCGGTAGTTCAGCTGG
>JAESSS010000068.1 GCA_016763975.1 Candidatus Altimarinota bacterium | reverse complement strand
GGCTTTGTCTGAAATGGCGATTCAGGTTGGTGATTCTAATGAAAAAATTGCTCAAATTGCTTCGATTTCAGCTCAAGATGAAAAAGTTGGTCAGTTGATTGCGGAAATTATGGATATGGCCGGTGACAATGGTGTGATCAAGGTTGAGGAGTCTCAAACTATGGGGCTTGAAAAGGAAGTTGTGCCAGGAATGCAGTTTGATAGTGGTTATATTTCTCCATATTTCATTACTGATCCGGCTCGAATGGAGGCGGCTTACACCGATGTGAAGATTTTGATTACTGATGGCAAGGTTTCTTCTGTACAGGAATTGGTTCCTTTGTTGGAAAAAGTTGCTGCAAGTGGCAAAAAAGACTTGGTGATTATCGCTGAGGATATTGATGGTGAAGCGCTTGCGACACTTGTTTTGAATAAATTGAGAGGTACTTTTAATGTTCTTGCGATCAAGGCTCCAGGATTTGGTGATAGACGCAAAGAAATGTTGAGAGATATTGCGATTTTGACTGGTGGTCAGTTGATTACTGCTGATCTTGGTTTGAATTTAGAAAATGCTGAGTTGGAGCATCTTGGTGAGGCTAGATCAGTTGTTGCTGACAAAGATCATACTATTATTGTCGACGGCAAAGGTGCTAAGGCAGATGTAGAAGCACGTGTTGATGAGTTGATGGTGTTGATTGAACAATCTACTAGTGATTTTGATAAAGAAAAGTTGGCTGAAAGGTTGGCTAAATTAGCTGGTGGGGTTGGTGTAATAAAGGTTGGTGCGGCGACGGAGGTTGAATTAAGAGAGAAAAAATTAAGAATTGAAGATGCTTTGAATGCTACTAAGGCTGCCGTGGAAGAAGGTATTGTCCCAGGTGGGGGAGTGGCTTTGGTTAGGGCGATGAAGGCCCTTGATGGTTTTGCTGAGGAGGTTGATGATGTGGATATTTCGACTGGAATCAAGATTGTTTTGGACGTTCTTTCAGCGCCATTGATGCAAATTGCGGAAAATGCGGGCAAGGATGGCAAGGTCGTGTTGGAAAAAGTTTCTGCAGGTGATGAGGGTTATGATGCTGCGAATGATAAGTATGTGGATATGGTGAAGGAAGGTATTATTGATCCGAAAAAAGTGGTGCGTTCAGCTATTGAGAATGCTGCAAGTGTTGCTGCGATTTTCCTTACTATGGAGGTTGCGGTTTGTGATATTCCAGAACCAAAGAAAGATGCTCCAGCGATGGGAGGTGGTGGAATGGGAATGCCGGGTATGATGGGAATGTAAATTTTAGTTAAAAAGGGCGTCTGAAATGGCGCTCTTTTTTTTATGTAATATTGGGAGAAATTATGGTTTTGAGCCCTTGTTTTTGAGGTGGTTTTGTGGTATAGTGTTGCGATATAAAAATAAAAATAACCACAAATATATCATGTACCATAAAACCATATCTTTGCTTTCGCTCATGCGTCTGCGCAAATTCGCCGCTTCTATCGTGTTGACGGCTATGCTTTCTCAATCAGCTTTTGCTGGAACTTTTTATGTAGATATAAATGGGGATAATGATCCTGATACTTGTGTCGAAAATGAATCTGACAACGATAATGATTGTACTTTTAGGGATGCTCTTTCACAGGTAAGTGATGGAGATACGATTACATTTATGGAGAATACAACTATTACCGCTGCGAGTGGTTATACTCTTGCAACTCCGAATGTGACAATTCAGAATGGTGGTTTTACTGCTGATATCGACGGTAATGGTACAAGTGCCGACGGTCTCACAATTACTTCTGCAGCTGATGGTTCAACTGTGAAAGGATTGATTCTTCGTGGTTGGTCTGGAGCTGGTATAGATATTAATAGTGGTGCTGATGGTATTACTATTGGTGGTTTGGATTCTGATGATGATTTGGTTGTTTCTGGTTTGCAATCTGATGAAAGTACTGTGGATGCAAATGTTTATGGACTTTTTATTCAAGGTACGAATGTAATTGTTCGAGGTAGTGTGTTTTCTGGTAATACCAATGACGGTATTTACATCGGGAATGGTGCTGCTGATATTAGAATTGAAGGTAATGCAATTGGTACAAGTGGTGATGGTTCAACTGATAAAGGTAATGGTGATAATGGTATCGAGATTGATGATGGGGGTTCAGGTTCATTGAATTTGAATAGTGGGGAATCAGATACTCTTTCTGGTAATAACCAAGTACTAAATGGTTTGTATATTGGTGATTATCAAAATGATTCTGGTGAAAATTTAAAACAAAATAATATTTCTGGTAATGCCGGTGATGGTATTACTTTTGGTTCTAGTACGTCTGGAGATGATATCAAAGGTACGGTAGAGATTATGGGTAATGCGATTGGTACAACTAGTGATTTTAATACAGCGATGGGAAATGATACTTATGGTATTTTTATCGATGAATACAATACTTCGTTGAACGTTACGATTGGTACTGATGGTGATGGTACTAATGATGCTAATGAAGGAAATAATATTTCTGATAATGGGAATCATGGTATTTTCGCTGAGGTTTCAGGTACTTTGATAATTGCGGGTAATATTATCGGTTTGGTTGATAATGGTACTGCAAATTATCGTACAGATGCTGGCAATGAAGCTGATGGTATTAATGCTTATGCTAATAATCTTAGAATTGGTTCAGATAATGCTGATGCCAATGAATACAATACTGTTTCTAACAGTACTGATGATGGTATTGAAGCTGCTGGTCCTACTGTGACTGTTGCAGGTAATTACATTGGTTTTGATCCGACAGGTGTTGGTGATCAAGGTAATGGTGGAGCAGGAATTTTAATTAATGATGACGAAACTGTTACTTTGAATATTGGTACTGCAAATGGCAGGAATTATATTGGGAATAATGGTGAAATGGTGGAAAAGGTGCAATTGTTGTGGATGATATGTCTTCTTCTGGGACAGGTGAAATTATGAATAATATTATTGGTGTGGAGTCAGGTCTTTCGACTGCGGCTGCAAATACTTATGCTACAAGTGGTAATGGTGCAGGTATCTTTGTAGATGCTGCTGCTACTTCTATGATTATTGGTACTGATCTTGATGGATCAGATGATGCTAGTGAATATAACGTTATTGCCAATCAAGCGGGTAATGGTATCCAGATTGGAAATGGTGCGACAGTTGTAACTATTGCTGGTAACTATATCGGTTTGGTTAGTGCAGATAGTGGTTCTACTTGGACAACTGCTGCGGATCTTACTGATCCGGATGGTGGTGGTTCAACTACTGCAAGTGGTATTGTAATTGACTCTACTGCGCTTACTTCACTGACTATTGGCGGATCAAATGCAGCTCAAAGAAATTTGATAACTGGATCTCCTGATTATGGTATTCAGATTGCTGATGTTGGTTCGGCTATTGATTTTACAATTGAAAATACTTATATAGGTGTGGGTTCTAATGGTACATCGGCTAATGGTAATACTGACGGTGGTATTTTGATTTCTGACGGTGGAGCGATTACGCTTACTGATTTGGTAGTTTCAAATACTACAGCTGGTATAGGTATCTTGGTAAATGCTGGTACGTCATTGACTATGACCGGTGTTTATATGGGTACTACATCTGCCGGAACTACAGTGGCGATTAATACTAAACATTGTTTAGAAATTGATGCTTCGACGATGGCTGATGTTAATATTGGTTCTTCTAGCACAACTAATGTTTGTGCGGGAGCTACTGATTCAGTCAGTTCAGATAAGGAAGGTTGGGGTATTTATGTGAAAAATGTTGCTTCTGCGATTACTCCTGTAGATATTCTGGGAACATATATCGGTATTGGTACAGATGGTCTTACGACTACAAGTATGGGTAATAACTCAGGTGGACTATTTATGCTCGAAGGCGCTCTAACTCTTGGTGGTACAAATAGTTTAGGTACTGGTGGTACTGGGCTTTTGGCTGCCGGTAACGTGATATCTAATAATGGAGGTATTGGTGTGTTTAGTAATAACGCTGGTGATACTACGATTCAAGGTAACTTGATCGGTGTTAAGAGGACCGGTGCTGGTGCAGCTTATAATGCTGCTGCTGGTAATACTGATGAAAATATTACTATTGATTCTGGAAATATGGCCAATCTAACTATTGGTGGTCCGGCTCTTGGTCAAAGAAATATTATTTCTAATTCACAAAGTGCTAGTGGTATAAATTCTGGACTTCTTATTGAGCAGTTCGGTAATTCAACTGGTGCTATTGCTAAAATTCAAAATAACTATATTGGTGTAGGTTGGGACGGATCGACGGATTTGGGTAATAATGATCATGGTATTTCTTTGGAAGATAATTCCGGTGCGGTGTATCATATTGGTTCTGATCTAGACGGTACTAATGATAGTGCGGAAGGTAATGTGATTTCTGGTAATGGTAATACCTCATCCGGTCCTAGTGGTGCCGGTATCGACATTGGTGGTACTTTTGCAGGAACAGTGCATATAATGGGTAATACTATTGGTTTAACAGCGAATGGTACAGCTTTTTCTTCTGCAAATAGCTCTAATATTGAAGGTGGTATATTTATGGACACGAGTGGTGCTGTTACTGTGAATATTGGTTCTGTTAATAGTGCTGATTCACGAAATTACCTTTCTGGTAACGGTGGTTCTGGTAGTGGTAGTGAGGCTTCGGGTATTGTGCTTAATGCTACTAATGAGGATTCTGATATAAAGGTTTACAACAATTATATTGGTTTGGCTTCTGATGGTGAGACAGCCGTGGCAAATACTGAGAGTGGTATTAATATTAAGAGTGGCTTTACAGGGTCATTAACTATTGGTGCTTCTGGTACTTATGGACGTAATGTGATTTCTGGTAATGATAATGTTGATGGTAGCGGTGTAGGTATACAGTGGGAAGCTACTGCTGCCGGATCATTTGTTGAAATTAATAATAATTATATCGGTTTGAATGCTGCAGGTACACGTGCGGTGACTAATACTGATGCTGGTGTTGATGTTGCGGGTTCAGCTGGTGGTACAGTGATGATTGGTTCTGGTAGTAGCACAGGAGATAGGAACGTAATTTCTGGTAATACCGGTGCAGGTGTTCTGGTTGAGGCTGGTTCAAACAATACGACTTATATTTCTGGTAACTACATCGGTTTAAGTGCTGATGGTGAATCTATCTTGGCAAATGGATTATTTGCTCTTTCTGAGGAAGATCCTGCTACGGATATTTTGAATAATGGTGGTATTTTTATTACTGAAGGTACGGCTACTGTGAATATTGGTACAGGTGGTTATCTTAATGGTGAGAGTGTCGCTACTAATACCTGTGATGTAACAAATGAAGCTACTAGAAATGTCATTTCCGGTAATATTGGGCATGGTATTGGTTATACTGGTGGAGGAACTGTGACAATTTGTGGTAACTACATTGGTACTGATAAACATGGTGATACTGATCTTGGAAATACAAACGGTGCTGATACTGTTGACGCAGTGAACGGTTCAGGAATTGTTTTCTACGATCTTGGTGGTGCTGCGATTACTAATCCAACTATTGGTGGTACTTCAGCTTCGGCTAGAAATGTAATTTCTGGTAATAGTGGTTCTGGTATCGCTTTGGTACATAGTCCTGCTGTTGGCGCTGAGTTTACTGCTGGTTCTGGTCAAACATGGACTAGTGGTATTATTAAGAGTAACTACATCGGTGTAAGTGCTGATGGTAGAAGTGCATTGGAAAATAGCGACTATGGAATTTATGTAGATTCAAATGGTTCAACATTCACAAATCTTAGTATTGGTTCTTCTGATGATAAAAATACAATTAATAACACAAACCACACCGGTCTTTTGGTAGACGATGTGACACTGGGGAATCTTTCCACGGTTGGTACTGATAATATTTGGTTCGATTCTGAGTTGTCAGGTAGTAATAGATATTTCATTCATAATGTATCTAGTGTCGCTTCTACAACCCTTCCAAACACTGCTTGTGAGGATGGGATTGATAATGATGGTGACGGCAAGATTGATTTGGCTGATGATGGATGTTCAGGATCTTTAGATTTGACTGAAACAAATACTACTTCTGGTGGAGGAGGAGGAGGTTCTTCATCTTCATCTACATCTACAACAACTACTACTACAACAACTACAACTGAGACTGTGACAGAAACTGCTCCGGTTGAAGTAGTGGAAACAACTGAGACAGTGACAGAAACTGCTCCAGTTGAGGAAGTTGTGGAGGAGGTAGTGGAAGAAGAAGTCGTGGAAGAAGTGGTTGAATCTGTTCCGCAGACTATTGCTGAAGTAAATGTGACTGATAGAGCTGAGGCTGAGAGGGATGCGATTGTAAATGCGATTTCTACTACTGTGGAGGCTGTTGTTGATACAGCGGTTGAAGTGGTAACTATTGAACCTGAGACTGAAAGTCTTTTGGTGACAGAGAGTGTATTGGAAGCTATTGCAGCTTTTGATGCTGAAGATGCTCTTTCTGAAGAGGCAATTGATGCTGAAGAGCTTGATAATGAAGTTGAGATCATCGAGGCTCCTGTGGAAGTTCTAGAAATTTCTGATCGTGACTTAAGGACTATCGATAGGGTTTTGACTGAGGAATCTACTTCAAAAATTCAAGTTGCAAGAGCTGAAAGAATTATTGAAGAGAAGGTTCAAGAATCTTTGGAAATTGCTGTAGAAAAAATTGTAGAAAATGTTATTGCAGATGCAGTTAGTGAAAGTGCGGCAACTATTGATCAAGATATCGAAAGTTTGGCTGAGCAAGTTGAAGAAGCTAAACAAACTAAGGTTGAAGTGAGAGTTGGTGGTCGTACTAAGAAGATTAACAAAGATACTAAGATTGTTTTCTCCGTTTCAAAGAAAGGAGCTGATGAACTTAGGGCTGAGGCTGAGGAGGACAAATTAGCTTTCCTTGCTGAAGGCGGAGTTTTTGAAGAAGGTGCTGCTGAGGATGTAATTATCATTGATACAAGTACTGATCTTGATCAAAATGGTATTGCTGATATCAAACAAATTCAGGATGGAGTGCCACTGTTTGTGGAAGATCCTGATAATGATGGTATTTCAGCTCGTGATGAGTTGTTCTTTGGTGGTGATCCGATCAAAGCAGACAAATTTGAAGATCTTGTTCCAAAGAAACCAAAAATCACAAACTTTGCTAAGAAAGGAACAAAAGTTGGTAACAATCCAATGTTCTGGCTAGCTTCATCAAAGGTTGGTGAAACAGTTGATCTATATGTGGTTGACGTCAATGATCCTACTGAACAAATGTTTGTCGGTAGTGGTGTAGTTGATGGAGGTTACAAGATTGCGATTAGTGCAGATCTTTCAGATGGTGAATATCTTGTTCTTACTGATACTGAAACTGATGGTTTAAACACTGTTGCTAAGATTGAGGTTGATGCTGATCTTGGTATTGAAACTCCTGTCTTGGATGGAAGTTTTAATTATCCAACACCTCAAGGTGGTAAACAAGTTAATATTTTCCCTGTCGCTCATGCACAGGCTGTAGATCAATTCGGTAATCACTTTATTACCGGTAATGCTCAACCTGGACAAACAGTTTATGTTACTTGGAAGAGTCTTGTTTATAACTCAGTAGTAATTGCTGATGCTGATGCAGGTTACTTCGAAGTTGAGATTCCTGAAGCACTTGAAAATGGAGATCATGAAGTGATTGTTTATGTTGTGGATGAGGAAAAGAGTTGGTTCTCATCTGTTTCTAGCCTTTTCTTCTCAAAATAGTATTTAGTTAAAATTTGATAAAGAGAGCCCCTTTGCTTAGGGGTTCTTTTTTGATAAGATTGTACGTAAGAAAATTAACGATCTTTTATGTCAAAAGAAGATGGAATTGTAGACTTGAGGACTGGTTTTGATTCAGAGGATGCGGAGTTCCGTATTAATCATTTTGGGGCTGAGAAGGCAGTACCGCAAGCTCCTGTTCATCATGAGTCTCAGCCAAATGCCAAGGTTAGAGTGAAGTTTGATAAGTTTGTTAATTTGATCGCGACTCATGCTTATGAAGATGTTTTCGCGAAGTATCGTGATGAAGACATTGTGATTTCAACCGATTTATTGACTGATTTGGCCAATGCGCATGATGATAAACCAGAGAAGAAAATGCCGGTTATCTTTATAATGGGAATTTGTTTAGGTGTAGTTTTGACTTGGTTTCTTTTAAATAATTAGATTATGGCTAAATTTAAGTATAAACGAGTTTTGTTGAAATTATCTGGTGAGGTTTTCGGTGGTGGAGAATTTGGAATAGACGGTGATGTTTTGATGAAATTTGCGAAAGTTTTGAAAAAATTACAGAAAAAGGGTTTGGAAATTGGAGTGGTGATTGGTGGTGGAAATATTTGGAGATTTAGGGATTTCAAACATTTGGAATTGCCGCGAGTGACTTCAGATACGATGGGGATGTTGGCGACTGTGATGAATGCTTTGGCTTTTGAGGCTACGCTGAAGAGCGTGGGGGCTGATGTGAGGGCTGTAAGTGCTTTGCCTTGTGAGAAGGCTTTGGAGGATTATATGCCTAAGAGGGCTTTGCATCATATGGATCAGGGTAGAATTGTTATTTTTGCGGGAGGTACCGGTTCACCGTATTTCACGACTGATTCTGCGGCTGCATTGAGGGCTTTGGAGATGAATTGTGATGTACTTTTAAAGGCGACTAAGGTTGATTATGTTTATGACAAGGATCCAATGAAACATAAGGATGCAAAAAAGTTTAAGAAATTGTCTTTTGAAAAGGTTTTAGAAGATGATTTGGGGGTGATGGATATGACTTGCGCTTCACTTTGCAAAGCAGGTAAATTGCCGATGTTGGTTTTTAATTTGAATGCAAAAGATTCAATTGAAAAAGCAGCAATGGGGGACAAGATTGGTACAATAATTAATTAACAATTTGACATATGGTTTTCGATGAAGGAATAACACAGGCAGTAGCGGATTTTAATAAGACTGTTGCACATTTAAAGTTAGAGTTTTCTAGAGTTCAGGTTGGTAGAGCTAATTCTTCTTTGGTAGAAGGACTTAATATAGAAGTTTACGGCAGTATGCAGCCTTTAAAAGCTGTTGCGACAGTTTCAGTTCCTGATCCTAAGACAATTCAAATCCAAGCTTGGGATAGGGATAACTTAGTAGCAATTGAAAAGGCGATTACTAATTCATCTTTAGGGCTTAGTCCAAATAATGATGGAGTGGTGATTCGTATTAATATACCGCCTCTTACGGAGGAACGTCGAACAACTTTAAAAAAAGTTGTTAGTAAATTAGCTGAAGAGGCTCACATTGGAATTAGAAATGCGAGACAAGTGGCACACAAACTTTTTAAACAGTTAAAAGATGATTCTGAAATGACGGAAGACGATATTCGTGATGCAGAAAAACAATTACAGTCCAAAGTTGATGATGCCAATAAACAAGTTGACGATTTACGGCTTTCTAAGGAGAAGGACGTAATGACTGTATAAAAATTTTATTCCCTCATTCCTCTAATCCTATGAGCATACTTATTAGTGCAATTGTCTTTATTGCCATTTTTTCTTTATTAATTTTTGTGCATGAATTTGGGCACTTTATCACTGCGAAGCGTTCGGGGATAAAGGTGGAGGAATTTGGTTTTGGTTTGCCTCCGAGGGCTTGGGGCAAAAAGAAGGGTGAGACTATTTATTCTATTAATTGGATTCCTTTTGGCGGTTTTGTGAGGATGTTGGGGGAGGATAGCGATGAGGGTATGTTAAAGAAAAAGAGGAGTTTTGTGGCTCAGCCTTTGAGGGTAAGAATGAAGGTAGTGGTTGCGGGAGTGGTGATGAATTTTCTTTTGGCTTGGGTGCTTTTGATTATTGGTTTTAGTATTGGTATGAAGCCATTTTTAATGGGTACTGATGATGTTTTGCCTGCTATAAAGAGTGGTTTGGTTGAGGTGACAGAGGGAGTTGAGATCGAGAGTGTGGAATTATCTAGTTTAGGAGCGACTTTGGGTTTGCAGGCCGGTGATGTGATTTATGAGGTGGATGATGTTAGTGTTAGTGCTTTTAATTTTGATACTTTATTGACTGAAGCAGGTCATGATTTTGCTCTCTATCGTGAGGGTAAATCTTTTACTTATGAAGTGGGGGATGCCGTTGAGATAGTGGAAGGGACTAATATTTTGGGAGTGAGTTTTGTTTTGCCGCACAGTTTGCCAAGGGTAAAGATTTTTGATTTAGATCGTATTTCTCCTGGTTATAGAGCGGGTTTGAGAGCGGGAGATGTTATTTTGTCGGTGAATGGTGTTGAACTTTTTTATGAAAGTGATTTTGCAGAATTGGCCAAAGGTCAATCTTTGTTGGTGTATGAAATTTATAGAGACAATGCGGTTGAAACTGTTTTGGTTGAAAATAAAGAAAGTAAACGCATTGTGATTTCTGGTGTGTTTCCTGATAGCCCTGCGGATTTGGCAGGATTAGAAGAAGGTGATGTGGTGATTTCTGTAAATGCTAAGACTTTTTCTGGACGTGAGGCTTTTGTGGAATTTATTTCTAACAATCAGGATTCCAAAATGGCATATTTGATTGAGAGGGGAGGGGAGAGGCAGTTTTATGAGATGGCTACTAATGAGAGTGGTTTGATTGGTGTGGTGCTTTCTGAGCTGATTAATTTTGGTACTGCTGAAGGTATGAGTTTGTATCAACATTCATTATTGTCTTCACTTGATGTGCAGGATGAACAGTATCCATTTTTTACTGCTGTGTTTAAGTCTTTGGATGAGATCTGGAGATTGTCCAAATTAACAGCGGCTGGGTTTGGGGACTTTGTTGTCGGTGTCTTTACGAGAGGGGAGGTGGCGGATGAAGTTGGTGGTCCGGTAGCAATTGCTCAAATTACTCATATAGTTGTTCAGGAGGGCGCTATGCCTTTGTTACAACTCGTGGCATTGCTTTCTCTTACTTTGGCAGTGATTAATATTTTACCTTTTCCTGCTTTGGATGGTGGCAAACTTTTGTTTTTGATTATTGAAATGTTAAGTGGCAAGAGAGTGAATCAGAAAATGGAAGGCATGATTCATATGTTGGGCTATGTTTTAATATTGTTCTTAATTTTACTGCTTACCTACAACGATATCGTGCGTCTTTTTAGTTGATAAGGGTTTGGTGATTTGTCAAAGGTGTTGAAGGTAAGGGCTCTCTGGGAGGGCTCTTTTTTTTGGACTTGCGCTAGTTGTCAAGTTTGTGATCTGGGTGTATTGCGGTGTTTGCTTAATTGTTGTTTGGTTCGATGTTTATTGGTAGATATTGTGTTTTGTGATGGGGGAGGCACAACATGTTGATTGTGCCTTCATCTCTTTTATAGGTCTTGTTTGAGGCTAAAAAAGTGGATAGTATATTGGTCCTCTAGTAAGAGGTTTGGGCAAAATTTTTTAATCGGGCATTCCTATGACAGAAAAAACTCTCTGGTTCTCTATATTAAAGAGATTGAAACCAACTATTAAAAAAGCACATTTTTTAACATGGTTTCAGGGTACAACTGTCTTGAGTAACAAGGAGGGTAAATTGTTAATTGCTCTTCCAACTGTTTATGCTAGAGATTGGATTGCTAATAAGTATGGTGTGATGGTTTTGCAGGCTGCTCAGGAGGTTGATGCTGAAATTATGGAGTTGGACTATGAAGTTGTTGGTCGGCTTGGTGAGAAGGGAAATAATGAAGGAGTTGATGTTAAGGAATTATTTATTGGTGGAGAGAAAAAAGTAAGGAAAATTAGAAATGCTAATGAAGTTAGAGTAACAAAGGATGGAGGTGAACCGGTTGAGACAAAGATTTTTAATGCTAGATACAATCTTAAGAATTTCGTTGTTGGTAATCGTAATCGTCTTCCACATGCAGCTTCTAATGCTGTAGTGAAGATGCCTGGTGGGATTTACAATCCTCTTTATGTTTATGGAGCAGTTGGTCTTGGCAAAACTCATTTATTACAAGCGATTGGTAATGGAGTATTGAGAGAATTTCCGGATATGGTTGTGAAATATATGACTGCTGAGAAGTTTGTTTCTGAGGTTGTGAATGCTATTGGTAAAAGAAGGATGCCAAAATTTAAAGATCAATATCGTAATGTGGATTGTTTCTTGATTGATGATGTACAGTTTTTTGGTCGCAAGAATTCTTCACAACAAGAGTTTTTTCACACCTTTAATGAACTTTATGATAGGAATAAACAGATTGTACTAACTTCTGATCGACCGCCTTCAGAGCTTGATGATCTTGATGAAAGACTGAAGAGTAGATTTAGTATGGGCATGGTTGTGGAATTGTTAATGCCTGATTTTGAGACTCGTTTGGCTATTTTGAATCAGAAGTGTATGGAATTTCAAGCGATCATTGATCCTGAAGTTCTTAGTTTTATCGCAACAAATGTGCAAACTTCAGTGCGTGAGTTGGAAGGTGTGCTTCGCCAAGTGATGGCATTGTCCCAACTTGCTGAAACTGTACCAACCATTCGTTCTGTTGTTGAAGTGTTGCAGAGGATGAACAAGGCAAAAGAAATTATTGGATTTGATGTTGAAGCTAAGAGAAACGATCATATTGTTAAAAATGCTAAAGATTTGATGACTTTGGTTGCTGATTATTGTCATGTTTCAGTGGATCAAATGACAGGAAAAGATAGGCACAAAGAAGTGATGCTTCCTCGTCAAATTTGTATGTACTTGATCAAAAATGAGCTGGGTGAATCTTATGAAAAAATTGGAATGGGATTCGGAGGGCGTAATCATACTACTGTGATGCATGCTTGTAATAAGACTGCACAGAAGCTTAAGATTGATATTAGATTGGTTCGTGACGTGAATGCAATTAAGAGGGAGATGGGATTATAGAAGTTTTTCAAGTGAAAAAGGTTTTGTTTCAGCCATTTTTGGGTTAGTATCCTTCTAGATTTTAACTAGTTGAAACATGCATAGAAGGCAAAGACGTTACAATAGGAGTGTTCGTTCAGAACGGTCAGGAGGTTATTTAGGTCCTTTTCTGATTATTATTTTACTTGGGGTTATTTTTGTTTTGCTGCTTAATTTTTGGCAGGCGATTTTTGGAGTAGATACTAGGCAAGGTGCTTTTATGCATATTGTTGATGGATCTGTTGAGATGAAGACTTGGGGCACTGATGAGTTTTTTGATTTGAATGCTGATGCTTTATTGATTCAAGGAGATGAAATTTTGACTTCAGCGAACGGTCAGCTGATTGTTGAGTTTATGGATGGGACTTTAATGCGTGTGGGGGCCGGTTCAGATGTTGTTTTACAAGAAATTGATTTAGAGAGTGATAATCCAAGTTTGAGTGTGTTGTTGGTGGATGGTTCACTTTGGTTTAATAAAATTTATAAAGATACTGGTTCTACAAAAATTATTGTAAAAATGAGTAATTCTGAGCTTATTTCTACTGGTTCTACAATTTTCGCTTTAGAAAACGAGTTTGATGAGTCTGTAAGAGTTTTGCATGGAGATGATGTGAGAGTGGATGTTTTTGCTGAAGATGTTGAAAAAGTTGTTGAGAGTGAGGATCTTGGTATTGGGCAAGAAATTGTTTTGACTGACAAGGTTTTGGAGCGTTTCTGGGCGAATCAGAGTCCAACCGTAGTAAATGGAATTTCTGATGAGTTCAATGAAAGTTCTTGGTTTGAGTGGAATAATGTTGAAGATGAAACTCCTACTGAATTTGAGAAAACTGGTTTCTTTGCTTCGAATGATTTTGAAAAAGTTGATCCTGAGGAGCTTGTTGAAGTTATCGAGCCTAGTGAGGATGAGGTAGTTGTTGATGCGGAAGTTGTTGATGGGGAAGTTGAAGTTTCTGAGATTGAAGCGCCTGTGGAGGAAGAAGCTGTTGTGGAGGATGCGGTGCCTACTTTGCCGCCATTGTCTACACCTGTGATTTCTGAGGTAGGTGGTTCGACAGAAACTCGTGCTGGAGTATATGTTGTTCCGGGGCGATTGGCTTCTTTGAAAGGTACAGTTGCTGGTGCTTCAAAAGTGGTTGTAAATGGATATACTTTGTCAAAATTTACTGCCGGCGATACTACTTGGGCATATTTTGCTAATGCTGATTTTTCTTTGATGCATAGAGGGGATAATACTTACGAAATTTATTCAGTTGATGCCTCAGGAAAAAAGAGTGCTTCACTTTTTGTAAAGGTACTTCATGAGCCAGTTCCTGTTGTTGCTGAGCCAGCTCCGGTAGAAGCAGAGGTCGCAGAGTTTGCGGAGGATGCAATCGTAGTTGATGTGGCTCCTGCTTTAGAGCAGTAGCCGATGGAGTTCTTTGATAGAAGATCCAGAACCACAACCAACTCCTGATCCGGAGCCGGTTGTGGTTGAGGAAGAAGTTGTTTTAGAAGAATAATGCTTCAATGTCTGGATTGGCACGTTTTAGGTTTGTCATTGATCTTTGCAGTGCTTCAATATTTGGAGTTTTATCGTTTATTTTGCTGATGCTTACTGTGGCTTGTTGGTCTACTACTTCAGCTGTGGCAGTAAATCCTAGTGATTCTATGTGTTCTACGAAAAAAGGTTGAATGCCGAGAGCTTTTCCAAGGGGGATTACTAGCTCCATTTTGTTCCAGTCCTCTTCAAATTCAATTTCGCTTCGTTGGATATTAATTCCCATAGTTTGTTTGTTTAATAAGCTAAGATTGCATGTTACTACTTGTTGTCGTATTTCACAAACACATTCGTTTTAGTGTTCTTAGGGTTCGTGTTGTGATCTCTTTGCTGTATTTTTTGTCGAGGTCTTTCATGAGCTCGACTGAAGGGCCTTTTGTGGAATTGTAGATGATTTTATTGTTGATGAAGCTGGCGTATTGTTTGAGTTCTTTGTTTAAAGGATGTTTTTTGAGGAAGTCTTCGATTTTGTTTAGGGGAAAAATCTGTGTGGCTACTGTGAATTTGAAGTGTTTTTCTATTAAATGCTGTGTTTTTGTTGGGGAGGGTTTTGTTTCACTTTCAAAAACAACATTTCCTGAGTTGAGGATGGTTCTGACATTGTCGAATTCTTTTTCGAAAAGAGTTTTCAGTTCAGCCATTGGAACTTTTTTGTTGCCCCCAACATTAATTCCTCGAAGAAGTGCGACGTAAGAGTTTTTCATAAGTACTTTGCTCTATTGGAGTTGTGTTCATCGTTAGTTTTGGAATAGATCACTTTGCCTGTGTCGAGGGTAGTGAGATAAAACCAATAAGGATTTGCTGTGGGAAACATTGCTGCTTCAATGCTTTCTACGCTTGGATTGGCAATGGGACCAGGTGGGAGGCCGGCAAATTTTCGAGTGTTGTAAGGAGAGTCGATTGCGAGATCTGCGTAGTTAATTTTTCGGTCGTCGGTGATGTAGAGTAGAGTAGCGTCTGCTCCGATCATCCATCCGTTGTCATTTCTTTTCCATAGTATGCCTGAGACTTGTTTGCGGTCTTTTTCACCAAAGACTTCTGTTTCTATAATGGAGGCCATGGTGATTATTTCGTGAATGGAATGCTTTTTGATTTGGGGAAGAAGTTCTTTTGTTTTTCTTTCAAAATTATCTAAAGCGAGAAATATGAGGTCTTGTGCTTCGAAGTTGTTGCTGTCTAGGAAATAAGTATCGGGATAAAGGTATCCTTCGAGTGGAAGAGCTAGTGTGGAGAGGGTTTTTGCGTCTAAGAAGTCGTAAAACTGCCAATCTTTGAATTCTTTCACAGCTTGGAGTAGTTCTCCTTCTTCTATAAGTGTTAGTTCAACGAGTTTTTGGTCTATATCTCTTATCAAAAGTCCTTCTTGGATGGTTAGAATTGATTCTGATGCTTGGGAATTGCTAAGTTTTTCGGCGATTTCGCTTACGGTCATTGTTTTGTTTAGTAAAAAGCGTCCAGCTTGGATGTTTTCTCCGAGATTGTGGCTTTTTATGTACCAATAAAAGGCGGTGTCGCTGTGAATAAGGTTTTTT
>JAESSS010000067.1 GCA_016763975.1 Candidatus Altimarinota bacterium | reverse complement strand
TGGCTTGGGATATCCGGGTGGGCCGGCGATTCAGAAGATTGCTGTGAAAGGTGATCGAGAAAAATATAAATTACCGAGAGCGATGATGGGCAAAGAATCTTTGGAATTCAGTTTTTCAGGACTAAAAACTTCAGTTCTAGATAAAGTTCGTGCGGGAGATGTGGATGTGGCCGATATGGCGGCGAGTTTTCAGGAAGCTGTGGTTGATGCTTTGGTAAAAAAGGTTCTGAGAGCCTTGGCGCAGTATCCGGAAATTCGGGAAGTTCATTTGGCAGGAGGGGTGTCTGCCAACTTGAGATTGAGGGAGGTTTTGGGAGAGGCTTTGGACGTGAAATTCCTTTATCCTGAATTAATTAGCTATTGTACTGATAATGCGGCGATGATTGCTGCAAGCGCTTATTTTGCTTATGAAAAAAATCCTGAGAACTATAGTAAAATGAGTAACATAACTCCAAACTCCGCTTTTAGCCTTTGAATTAGCGGAAAGTATGCTAGACTGCACTCTTGTTAACTAACATAATTTCTCTTGTCCGAATACGAAGCTTTCCAGACACCAAAAGGAGTTCACGACATTCTTCCAGATGATCATCAGTATCATACCTATATCAAAAAGGTGATTCGTCACCGAGCGAGACAGGCTGGATTTAAACGTATTACTACTCCGATTTTTGAATATGCTGAGCTTTTCAAACGTAGTTTGGGCGGAGGAAGTGATGTGGTCAAAAAAGAGATGTTTGAATTCAAAGATAAAAAAGGAAGAAACTTGTGTTTGAAACCTGAAGGGACTGCCGGGGTGGTACGTGCCTATATTGAAAATGGAATGAATCAACTACCTAGGCCTGTTCAACTCTATTATATCGAACCGCATTTTAGATATGATCGTCCACAAAAAGGACGTTATAGGCAGTTTTGGCAATATGGATTTGAGGTCTTGGGAGAAAGTGATCCGGCTCTTGATGCACAATTGATCAATCTGGCTCACAAAATTCATGAAGATTTGAGAATTGATGATGTCTTTGCTTTACAGCTAAATACAATTGGAACGATCGACTCTCGAAAAGCATATGCACAAGCGTTGGAAGATTTTTATGTGGGCAAAGAACGTTCTGTACCGCCTGAATTTAGGGATCTGATTTATTCAAACCCAATGAGACTTTTGGATCAAAAGGATGAGGATTTGCAGATTTTGGCAGAATTGGCTCCTTCGATGAAAGACTATTTGGACAAAGAATCGATAGAATATCACGAAGAAGTAAAAGAATATCTAGATGAATTGGGAATTGAGTATATAGAAAACGATAAACTAGTACGTGGTTTGGATTATTATTCCAAAACAGTATTTGAATTCTGGGACAAACATGATGGAGCACAAAATGCAGTTGGTGGTGGAGGTCGATATGATGGTTTGGTAGAATTTTTGGGAGGTCAACCAACTCCTGCGGTGGGTTATGCTTCTGGAATTGAACGCATAATTGCCAATATGAAAAAACATAAAGTTCGTGTTCCTGCCAAAGATAATCTGCATATTTTTGTGGCACAACTTGGCAAAGCTGCAAAGAAAAAATGTCTTCCTCTAATTGATAAATTAAGAGATGCAGGGCTCAAAACAATGGGTGCAGTTGGCAAAGGTTCAATCAACGAACAACTAAGGTTGGCCAATAAATTTGAAGTTCCTTATACAGTTTTGATGGGATTGACTGAAGTGCGTGAAGGCACAGCGATCATCCGTGATATGGAACGTGGCGAACAAGAAACTGTCGATATTGAAGATGTGGTTGAAAGACTTGTCGAGCTAATTGGCGAAGAAGATCTGGATAAATACTCACCTAGTGAGCTATTATATTCTTAATGAAAAAGTTCTTACTCTTCCTTAGTTTGTTTAGCCTCTTTAGCGTCCCTGCAATGGCGCAGTCTTTTCCGGACGTGCCGGAAGATCATGCAAACTATGCAGCGATTGAGTTTTTGGATGAGAGAGGGATAATTAGTGGTTATGATGATGGGACTTTTGGTCCTGATAATTTGGTGAATCGTGCAGAAGCAGTAACTATAATTGTTGGTGCCTTGGATATTTCACACGAAGGTGATTACGATGTGCTTTTTCCTGATGTTGTGAAAGATCAGTGGTTTTTTGATTTCGTGATGTCTGCACAAAAGATTGGTTTTGTGAACGGTTATGATGATGGCAATTTTGAGCCTGCGGATGAGGTGAATTTGGCTGAGAGCTTGAAGATTTTGACGCAAGCCGCGGAGGTTGAGTTACCAGAGGTGGATCAAAAAGTCTTTATGGATGTACCAGCGGATATTTGGTTTGCGCCGCATGCTTTGTATGCCCGAAGTAATAATCTAATTTTGTCTGATAATGAGGGTGAAATTCATGCGAGTGATTCGATGAAACGTTCAGATTTTGCAGAACTAATTTATAGAATGATTCAGGTGCGTGAAAATGATGGAGTGGCATTCCCCCTCTATACTAATTGGCCCAGTTATGAAGGTTCCACTCTGCCTTTTAAAATAAAAAATAATCCGGATTGGAATATTATTGTGCACGAGGATGAGGTTATTTTTCTACATGCAGATGAGGATTATGGACAATTCAATTCAACAAGAATTTACCCAAAAACCGGTTTACTCAAAGTGACATTAGATCAAAACGAAGATTTCTCTAATTCTTCTCATTACTTCCAAAACATTCAGAGAGCCTTTTTGGGGGCAAGTTTCACGGAGTTTGAATGGAGGGGCATGCCGGCTCTGGAAGTGCTTTATCCTGAGGATAGAGTGGTAGATTGGTATGTATATTTAGATGATGGTTCGGTATTGGTGGTTTATACAGAATTTGGAAACGGGGTGTTGGGATACAATTTGCATCAATATATCAAGGCGATGCTTTCTACTTTTTCTTATATGGAGATTAATATGAATGCAGTTGATAATAGTGAACTTTTGAGTGAAATTTTCTCGATGATTTTGGTTGAAGGTAAGGGTATGGAGATTATTGGTAAATTGCCTGATCGTATAATTATTGTGACTGATACCATTGGTGTTGGTTCCGGACCGGTAGACTATTATTATAGTGAAGTGCTGAATCATACATTCAAATATGAAAGGGAGGCTGACGTGGTTCTAGACAAGAGAGAAGGTAATACTAGCGCATTCTAATTATGGCAAAATACCAAAAAGGAGATGAGAAGTCCGCGATTCCAATGTTTTTGGCGGCTTTGATTGTGATTGCCGTGGCGATTGGATCTTTTGTTTTTAAGTCGACTGATACCGAAGATCCTTTGGGCTTTGTGGTCACTGAGGAGAACGGTGTAGTGATGGTCAATCCAGGAGAAGGACTGTTACCCTCCGGCCCTCCAAATGTAGCAGTACCTGACAATCCCCCGCTATGAAAGTTTTAGCTGTTGTGAAAGGTAGGAGTGTTTTGGAGGTGGAGCAGTTGTTGGAGCGCGATCCTTCGATAGATTGTATTGGCGAAAATCGCTGGCCTGATTGTGATGCCAATTTTAAGCACTTTCAGGATTTGGAAAGACATTTTATTGGGCCGCTACAGAAAAACAAGGTGCGGAAGGTGGTGCCTATTTGTGAAGTGATTCAGTCGGTTGATTCTTGGGAGTTGTTGCAGCGGATTGATATGGTGGCTGCTGAATTTGGGAAGGTGATGAAATTTTGTTTACAGGTGAATGTGGCTGAAGATTCAGCGAAATCAGGTATTGAGGCTGATGAGGTGGATGCTTTTGTGCGGAAGTATGTTGAGGCGAATTTACAGAATGTAAAGATGGTGGGACTGATGACAATTGGCAGTCGAACAGGACAAAAAGAATATTTCACGAAGATGCGTGGGATTTTTGATAGTGTGAATGCGATTTTGCCGATTGAGATTTTGTCGATGGGAATGAGTGATGATTACCAGTTGGCCGAGGAGTGTGGGGCGACGATGGTGAGATTGGGTAGGAAATTATTTCAATGAATCTTGGACACGTTTACGGATGTCTGCGACAAGCGCATCTAT
>JAESSS010000066.1 GCA_016763975.1 Candidatus Altimarinota bacterium | reverse complement strand
TGGGTTTTCACAACAAAACAGTTAGCTTGAAGCAAGAGGTTGAAAATAGCCGACTGACTGCTCCGGAAGAAGAGTTGTCCATACCAGATTTCACTGGTCCGAGCTTTACTGACCTGCTTGATGAAACAGATTCAGCAAGTGATTTACCTTTTCGTTCGTCAGCGGAGTTGTCCAGCCTTCCTGAAAGTCCTCTTGAGAGCGAATACATCAAGTCATTTACAGAGTCCGCCACAGAAATTCGAAAACCGCTACCACGTGACTCAGATGAAAGTCCGTATGCAGTGCTTAAAAAAGTAGATACTGAGTTAGATCTTAACTTTGATGAAAGTGCCTTGAGAACGCCGAGCCTAGATAAAGAAGTGTTTGGTGAGACTGGGGTGGCCGCTTATGAAGAGGTTTTGGCTGAAAAAGTTCCTACTGCCATTTTTGCAGCGGTTTTTGATGCGGTGGTTGCATTCACTTTGTCGATCGTATTCATGGTTGCGATGATGAGTGTGATTAAAGTTGATCTTTTGGGACTTCTTCTAAATGCCGAAACTCAATTGTTAACGCAATTAAGTTTCGTAGGTATGTACTTTGCTGTTTTACAGCTCTACATGGTAATAGCGCGTTCGATTGCTCGAAAAACGCTAGGCGATTGGGCATTTGATATTCACTTGGCACAAAATAGTGGGGGCACTTCTGCGATCTTTCCATTTTTGGTCATTTGGCGTTCTCTCCACATAAGCCTCATCCAATACAACCAAAGCCGCAATTCCACAATACGCCCTAACCTCTCCTTCGCTCAAAATAGCCCCGGTGGGATTATTTGGCGAACACAAAAACATAATCTTCGCACCATCTTTGGCAACTTCAACATTATTGATCGCCGCCGACACACCATACATGCCATAAGTTGGCTCAATGAACCAAACACTATCAACCCCGGGTTCACAGTATATCCTAATCAACAAATCAATCGCCTCATCAGAACCATTCCCGACAAAGACATTCTCAAAGTTTAAGCCTTTTTTCCCGTCGTCTACGTATTCCGCTAACTTAGTCCGTAGCTTTACGGCCAGCGGATCAGGATATCTATTATATTCACCCGTGGGCATTTCATTGGCGTCCATCAAGATTATGTCCTCAGGCTCCTGAGTGTATCTTGCACAAACATATGGCTCTAGCTCCTGAATGTTTTTTCTAGTTTTCATAATTTAATTTGGTTAAGTCTTAAAGTCATTGCATTTTTGTGAGCCTGTAGCCCTTCACATTCGGCCAAAATCTCAACAGCTGGCCCAATATTTTTCACACCTTCTTTAGTTAGTTCTTGGAAAGTAATTTTCTTTACAAAGCTATCAACAGAAACTCCTGAATATGACTTTGCGTAGCCATAAGTCGGTAGCGTATGATTAGTCCCACTAGCGTAATCACCAGCAGATTCACATGAATACTGTCCAAGGAAAACTGATCCCGCATTCTTTATGGAATCTGTGTCAGGATTCTCTACATTTAATATCAAGTGTTCAGGTGCATATTGATTCGAAAACTCCATTGCCTGATCTAAATTATCTACGATCAGCACAAAACTATTATTCAAAGCCTCCGCTGCTATATCTTTTCTTGGCAATACCGCCAGCTGAGCATCCATTTCTTCCAAAACTTCATCAGCTTTAGCTTCATCTGTACACACCAATACAACTTGAGAGTCTGGTCCGTGCTCAGCCTGTGATAACAAATCACTGGCCACAAAATCCGCTCTCGCCTCTCTATCCGCAATGATCAAAACCTCACTTGGACCAGCGGGCATATCAATAGCTACTCCCTCGGCTTGCACCAACATCTTTGCAGCAGTAACGTATTGGTTTCCAGGTCCAAAAATCTTATCAACCTTTGGAATGCTCTCAGTCCCATAAGCCATTGCCGCAATCGCCTGCGCTCCACCTATTTGATAGATTTTATTAACTCCAGCAATCTTCGCTGCACATAGTATTTCATCAGCAATAAATGGAGGACTACACAAAATGATTTCCTCACATCCTGCAAGTACTGCAGGAATAGCTAACATCAATACTGTTGATGGTAAAGGAGCCGTACCTCCAGGGATATATAAGCCAACTCGTTCAATTGGTCTACTAACCCGGGAGCATTTAACCCCTGGCATTGTTTCTATTTCAAGTGGTGGAGTGATCTGCGCTGCGTGGAATTTCTTTATATTGTCAGCAGCCAGCATCATTGCATTTTTTACACGCTCATCCACTCTGTCCCAAGCAGTTTCAAAATCAGCTACCTTTAAACTATCAATTTCCACCCCATCAAACTTCATAGAGTACTCCTGAAGAGCATCATCGCCATTCTCACGAACATTAACCATAATCTCCTGCACTACCAGCATAACAGAGCTTGCATCACTCCCTGGACGTCTCAGAAGGTCATCAATGTTTTCCAAATTGTTTAGATAGTACTTCTTCATAATGATTGAATTAGCTTATTCCACTTTGCCTTAGATTTGCCTATCAAAACCGCCTCGGAATCGAGGATTTTATCCACAACTCTCAAACCATTTTCTTTTAAAGTCCTACCAGATTGTGTTATGTCACATATTGCATCTGCCAATCCTAATGTTGGAGCCGCTTCAACAGATCCACCAATTTCAACAACAGAAGCATTCACCCCCTTCTTCTTCAAATACCTCTTTAAGGAATTTGGATATGAAGTAGCAATCCTTTCTCCATCGAGATCTTCAATACCTTCTGGAGCCGCAATAACAAGGGAACATTTACCAAATCCCAAACTCTCCAAAATCTCCAAATCACTCCCTTGCTCATACAAAACATTCTCACCAACAATCCCAAAATCCGCCACTCCCTGCTCCAAATAAGTCGGAATGTCCTTACACCTCACAAACAAAATCTCCACAGCCCGCTCCTCACATTTAATCAACAACTGTCGACCATTCAACTCAAACTTTAGGCCAGAGCCCTTCAAGAATTTCACACTCTCGTCCATTAGCCTTCCCTTATTTTGAATCGCAATACGCATTTTATTTTTCATAATAAATTAGTTACTAGCTACGATAATGACCGGACTATCCATTAAGTCAGGATTTTTCGCTTTCAACTCCTCAGTTGTGATAAGAATTACCTTCCTGAAAGCCTCTCTAAGTAAATTGCACCAACTGTCAGCCGAACGGTAGAATTCAGTGCATCTAATAACCATTTGGGCTATTTGATCAGCCGTAGCTGCCCATGTATCTGGAGCATATTGTGCACTCTCTACCAACAATGGCATCGCAGAACGGACCAAAATTGACTTCATTACATCAGATTTTCGATCAAGAAGTGGAACCCTGTCCCCATTCGTCACAAATTCTCCAGTTTGGTAATCAATCTCTGGCACCACTCCGCCATATACTTCAATCAATCTTTGCTTCGTTGCCTCAACAAACCGAGCAACCTCAATATCTATCTCACCAAGCACAAAGATGCCATCTGGATCGAGATTTTTACTACATCGCTTAAATAAGCTCAGCAATGCCTCACTATCCAAAACATGGTGCAATGAAAGTGTCGCCTCAATGACATCCCATTGCACAGCTGACATAGGGTCAAACTCTGCAACATTCGCTTGTTTCATGACTACCTGATCATCTCGAACGGAGAGATTCCTCAAGCTACCGCCACAGCGGTCTAACATCGCAGGGTCTAAATCCACACCACAAACTTCAGTTTCAGGAAAATCTCTCAATAATCTCTCATAAATCGTCCCTAACCCTATACCAAGAGAAAGTGCACGAGCAGGTCTACCCGCAGCCATAAATCTCGCGGATAAAAGCTCGTACTCCGCAGATCTAATCGCTGAGAGTACAGGCAATTTGCCAAAAGCCTCAAAATTATCTGTGCTCCAGCCACCTGCATTGGCTAATCTATCTGGTTCAGCTCTATTAGGCATAAAAATAATTTGTTAAATAACTAGATAACTGTCCAACTGGTACATTTTTCTGTTTCCCAGTTGCCATATTCTTCACCATCACTGCCCCCTTAGCCTTCTCATCAGGCCCCATGATTACCACAAAAGGTATCTCCTTTTTATTCGCATACTTAAACTGTTTCACTAGCTTTGATGGCTCAAAATACACCTCGGAGTTGATACCAGCATCGGTTAAGTCGCTATAGATACTTAGGGAATCAGAAATACTTTTATCATCAAAAATAGTTACCAAAACCTCAGAGCTTAGCCTGATGTCATCAAGCTTTCCCATTTCTTCCAACCCAAGCATGATTCGTGCGAATCCAAATGCCACTCCGACACCAGAGAAATCTTGATCGCAAAACATTGAGCAAAGATCGTCATAACGACCACCTGCACACAAAGCCCCAAAGGGTGCTTCATCGCTATAAACTTCAAAACTAATTCCAGTATAATAGTCCAAACCTCTAGCCAGACTAGGGTCGAATTGTAAGCGTTCAAGCGGAACCTTCATGTTCTCACACAGACTAAAAAACTCGGAAAGTTCACTTGTATCAAAAGCAGCCAGCTTCTTAAAAGTCTCTTCATTACTGTTTTCTGGCGTAAGCAATTCCATTAACTCCTCAGCCTTATCTACGCCAATCTCAGTAAGCATTTCGATAGTGGCTTCCTTACCTATCTTGGCCAATTTATCGATTATCCTTATAACACCTGCCGCATCCTCAATTCCAAATTTATATAGAATGCTATTTAAAAGCCTTCGGGAATTAAGTTTTATAACAAATTTACTAAAACCCAGTTCAGAGAAGAGAGTTGTAATGACCTTTGTTACTTCAGCTTCACAGATAAGACTTTTGCTACCAATTATATCAATATCGCATTGATAGAACTCTCTTTGCCTACCTTTTTGCGGTTTATCAGCTCTCCAAACTCGTTGAATCTGATAACGTTCAAAAGGTATCGGCAGCTTTGACCAATTTGCTGCCACAAACCTTGCAAAAGGGACCGTAAGGTCATAGGGAAGTGCTATATCCCTGTCTCCGTTGTCTTTAAAGCTATAAGTAAGCTTATCTCCTTCTACACCATACTTCCCTAGAATTGTTTCTGCGGGGTTGATGATAGGGGTTTCAATACTATCGTAGCCAAATCTTTCGAATATTTGGCGTATTTTAGACATCACGAGGTTTCTCTTTGCCATCTCTTTTGGCAAATACTCCCGTGTGCCTTTCAAAATTGTGGGTTTTATCTTGTTCATGATTATTTATTATTAGTTAATTAAAAAAGCCGCCAATT
>JAESSS010000065.1 GCA_016763975.1 Candidatus Altimarinota bacterium | reverse complement strand
TCTTGCCCTCTGTGCTGCAATGTCACCATCGCATCGTACACATCCTGTGCCACCGACTCATGCCCATAAATTCCAACTAAACCGCACATATTATTTAAAGTTATGAATTCGCATTGCCGCCCTAACAGTATTTTCTATCAAACAAGAAACAGTCATCGGCCCACACCCTCCCGGTACAGGCGTAATCCAGTTCACTTTCTTTTCCAGTCCCTTAAAATCCGCATCTCCAACCATTTTGCCATTATCCAATCTATTAAATCCAATATCCACTACAATCGCCCCCACTTTAACCATATCTTCAGTAATTAAATTAGCTTTGCCCACAGCCACACAAACAATGTCAGCACGCTTGGTATGTGCCGCCAAATCTTCAGTATGAACATGACAAATCGTCACCGTCGCATCCCTATTCAAAAGCATCGCAGCCAAAGGTTTGCCCACAATATTACTATGCCCAACTATCACCGCTTCCTTGCCTTTTACATCAATATCATAATATTCAAACATTCTAATCACTCCCATCGGCGTACATGGAGCCAAATCCTCAAAACTCTTAGACAAAAACATTTTACCCAAATTATAAGCCGTAAATCCATCCACATCTTTTTTTGGGTCAATTGCCTTAAACACATCAGGTGTAAAAATATGATCTGGCAAAGGCAACTGCACCAAAATTCCGTGCGTCTTAATATCTTTGTTTAATTCATGAATCTTGGCCACCAATTCATCCGTCGTCACCGCAGTCGAATAATCAATCTGTTCCCAAGCCACACCGGTTTTTTCACAAGCTTTTTTCTTCTGTTTAATATAAGAAAGTGAAGCCGGATTATCACCAACTAAAATAACAGCCAACTTGGGCTGCAAATGGCTGAGCTGCATTCTTTTGACGTCATGCGACAGCCGCTCTAGCATTTCTCCTGATACCTTACGTCCATCTAGTATTGCCATGTCTAAAATATAGCGTGAGCAAGAGATAGGGTCAATACCAAGAAACAGTTTGACAAAACACGGCAAAGCCCTAGTATTAGCCCTAATCCCAGCATTCAATGCCCTCAGATAAGTTATTTAGAGAACGACGAAGACCCACCCTGAGAGATTCAAAAGTCTCTTCGCCATACATAAAGTTGCATGAAAGTGTTTACACAATCGTAGACAGCTATGAGATGGGTGAATACTCAAGTGAGGGCTATTCTCAAGCAATATATGTAGTCAGGGAATTTTTGAAAAATACAGGCACATCCATCCTCCCCGATGTAAAACAGGATCGGTATGCGGACCTGGGGCGGTTGAGGCAATTAAAAATCCTAGACATCGGATGTGGCAATCCAAGTTCAATTGCTACTTGGGCTCCTTGGCTTTGTAGAGTTCTTGGAACATGGGGAGTAGATATAACTGGCGTAGATATCGAAGAGCAAAAACCCGGAGAGCCCTTCAGATCTGTCAGAGCAGATCTATCACAAATAGGAATATTAAAAGATATTTTTCCCGAGGACCATCAATTTGATGTCATAAATAGTAATTGTTTTATTGGGTGGAACCCTCCACCTGAACTTGAACCCCAACAAATAGCAGACATGAGATTAGAAATCACGAAGCAAGTTCACAGGCTGCTGAAAAGTAACGGAATCTATTGTTATGACAGGTATCCACATTCAGGAACTATATACTCCCCTTTACCATCTCCCACAAACTCTCCGTCGTGCGATTAATTCCGTCCTTCACCTGCGAAACCTCCCATCCATATTTTTTGCCCAATTCTCTGTGAACCACAGCGCATCTTGCTACCAGTTCATCGTTTTGTTCGTGCACGTGCACCTCTTCTTTTGCACCCATTCTCCTTTTGCCTTCAAACAAAATCGCCAAATCTTCTTTGATCAAATGTTTATTCAAATTTTCTAACCATTCCACATCCAAACCTTTGGCCACACCCCAAGCAATCCCAGTACCTACATAATCTTCCGCAATCACAATCTTGCCCGCAGCCAAATGAGCCTTCAGCTGATCTTGATACTGATAACGATTCAACACAAACCACATCTGCAATTCATGCTCACTAACATCCTGCAACCCGCCTCTCAGCACATCATTAATAAAAGGTCCCGTCGGCCCAATATCATAAACCGGATACTTCACATAAACCACCTCCTTGCCGACCTCCTCCAAACGTTTAACTAAACGCTTCGCCTGCGTCGACTTGCCAATGTTATTGATTCCATAAAGTGTAATAAGCATTTGTGAAAATTAATTATATCCCCCAGTCGAACCAAAACCACCCCGACTCTCCGCTGTCATCTCATCCACCTCCTCCCATTGAAACTTATCAATATGTACAAAAACCCCCTGTGCAATTTTTTCACCTCTCTTAACCTCAGAACGCTTATCCGTAAAATTTCTCACAATCACTCCAATCTCATCATCCGGTCCACAATAATCATGATCAATTATACCAAAACCGTGTGGGGGAGTGAGCCCTTTCTTTCTCGGAGTAGAGGATCGTGAAGCCACAATCAGCATGTACTCGCGCGGAACCTCCACAATCAGATTAGAAGGAACAATCGCTAGCTCTCCAGCTTCCACCACCGTATCTTCTCTTGCTAAAATATCAAAACCAACTGATCCGTCAGTCTCATAAACCGGCAAAGGTAAATCCTTATCTATACGTTTTATTTTAACTTTCATACGCAGGCAGAATAGAATATTATACTCGCACTAACAACCGAAATTTTATGCAAATACAACACTACCTCAACTTAATTTTATCAGCTCAACCAGAAACCAAAATAGACTTCGCAGTAGGCGGCCAAGCCGTTATTGAAGGAGTAATGATGCGTTCACCCAGTTCAGTGACCATCGCCGTGCGCAAAAGCGACGGTTCAATCAAAATCCGAAAAAAACACTACCGAACTCTCACCCAAAAATATTCATGGCTCAATGTGCCAATCGTTAGGGGAGTGGTAAACCTATTCGAAATGATGATCATCGGTACTGAAGCAATCAATTATTCTGCAGCTGAATCCCTAGACGAAGATCCTAAAGAAGAAAAACAAACAGCACTCAAAAGAGCTCTCGAACTAACCATGTTTGTCACTTCTTTTGCTATCGCCATCGGCATTTCACTCTTTCTATTTAAGGTACTGCCACTTTGGATCACTACATTTATCGACGGAAAAATCCCTGCAGTTCACGAAAACTTCGTGCTCTTCAACGTAATCGACGGCATCCTCAAAATGCTCATCTTTATGACTTACATTTCTCTTTTAGCATTAATGAAAGACTTTCAACGCATCTTCGAATATCACGGCGCTGAACACAAAGCGATTTTTAACTACGAAAAGAAAATCCCTCTAACTCCTGAAAATTCTCAAAAACAATCCCGTTTCCACCCACGTTGCGGAACCAGTTTCATCCTCATCGTCTTCGTAATCAGTATCATCGTATACTCCTTTGTTCCAAAACAAGAGATCTTCTGGCACAATCTAGTATTAAGACTTGGATTCTTACCAATTATCGCTGGCGTCTCCTACGAATACCTCAAATATACTGCGAAATACGCTACAGGTCGCTTCTCCCGCGCCCTAGTCACTCCTGGACTTTGGTTCCAACGCCTCACAACTCGCGAACCAAACAACGAGCAACTAGAAGTCAGCATCGCATCTTTGAAGGCGGCACTCGATATGGAGAAAAAATAGCCTCCAGCCATGCCACTCACTTGACCAAACAAGGTCTTTTCCCTATATTGCCGCCAAATTATTTAACATATTTGAATGAACGCACAAGCAGAACTAACATCTCTAGTCTCAACAACACCACTCGATCACGATGCACGCGAAGCACTTTTCGCAGTTGTAGACGGAGGAAACCAGGATGAAAAACTCGAAGCCTGGAAAGCAATTAACGCTGACAATGTAATACGTCACGCTAGAATAATGAAAGCATTAGAATTGTAATCAACAAAAAAGCCCCATCATTACGACAGGGCTTTTTTTCTATTCTTTTATTTAACTTCCTCGTTCAACCCGTTAGTCTCAACTGGAACACCAGGTCCCATTGATGTCGCTAGTGTCAGGCTCTTCATGTAAGTTCCCTTAGAACTTGAAGGTTTAGCATCAAGTACCGCTTTTACAACCAACTTCAAATTTTCTTCCAATTCAGCTTCTCCAAAAGAAACTTTACCGAAAATATTGTGAACATTCGCTTCTTTATCCAAACGAAGCTCAACTTTACCTTTTTTCAATTCACCAATGATCTTTTCAAAATCAGGAGTAACAGTTCCAGCCTTAGGATTTGGCATCAAACGCTTTTGACCAAGTGTCTTAGCGATTTTACCCAATTTCTTCATTTGATCCGGAGTAGCAACCGCTACATCGAAATCAACCCATCCTCCAGAAATCTTTTCTACCAACTCGTCAGTCCCAGCCTCCTGAGCTCCAGCCGCTTTAGCAGCCTTTACGTTAGCATCGTCTACAAATGCAACCACTTTAATATCTTTACCAGTTCCGTGTGGAAGATTTACTGTTAGACGAATATTTTCTTCAGCTTGTTTTGGATCAAGTCCAAGATTCATGTGTACTTCACAACTAGCATCAAACTTAGTTGTAGAAGTCTTTTTTAGAAGCGCGATAGCTTCCTTCAATGAATAAGCCTCCTCAGTGATGAGAGCTGCTACTTCATTGTACTTTTTTCCTTTAGCCATAATGTAATGGGTTAGTGGTGCAAACGGCAATTAGCCTCCCACGATATAAATTTTCTTAAATTATCCTTCGAATTTAACGCCCATAGACCTCGCTGTTCCAGCAAGAATCTTTACTGCTGCGTCCATATCATTCGCACTAAGGTCCTCCATTTTCACTTTCGCAATTTCTTCTAACTGTGCTCTTGTGATTGTTCCAACCTTAGTTTTGTGTGGTTCACCAGAACCCTTTTGCAATTTGATCGCTTTTTTGATCATAACCGCTGCTGGGGGACTCTTCATGATAAAAGTAAAACTTCTATCCTTGAAAATAGTGATCACAACTGGCACTACAGTATCTCCCATTTCTTTTGTAGCACTATTAAATTGTGTACAAAAATCCTGGATTTGAATACCGTGCGGCCCTAATGCAGTACCAACTGGTGGAGCCGGATTAGCTTTTCCAGCGTTTACCTGCAACTTAACTATTGCCATAATTTCTTTTGCCATGTTTTTCTTGGTTTAATAAACAGAGCGCGTAACGCCAGTATTCTACGTAGATAAGCTGAAAAGTCAAGAATCCTATGCAAGTATTAAGAGTGTTACGAGAAATAAGGGTTTTTGTGCGAAAATTGTATAAAGCGAAGCAGGTGTAGCCAGGAAGCTACATCAATGAGATCTATACAATTTGCAGCCAAAAATACTATTTAGCAGTAGCTCATGATACTTGCATAGGATTCTATTTGATTCTAACTAAATTTCCCAATCAATCAAAGTCACCAAATTCTTGATCTGAGTATGGTGCGCTTTCGGGTAAGAGAAGCCATAAATCAATGGTCCAATCCTCACTGTCAAAAAGGCTGTACTTGGCCTACGACTATCATTCATATAGAAGGATGAAGCTCCAAAATCATTTGTGTCATTTACCTCAATTTCCAACCCTTCAGAGGCCCTTACTTTTAATACTTCAAATAAATTATCCACTTCCGTATTAATTCCAGTTTCCATCACATACACTTTTGCCAAAAGACTCGCTTCAGTTCTCACTACATATTTAGTCATCTTCGTATCAAAAAGATCATCGATAAAAATACTTTTATATATCATTCCATCGTGCGCTTCTTCCTCTATATACGCCTCCACAAATCCTGCACTCTGAACCTGCTCTTCCCTTAAGAAAACATTTCCAACTGGTCTTGCTACAAAATTCTCATCTTCAAAATCCTCCAATTCACTTGTTCCACTAGAAAATGCAATGTCCGGAGCCGCATCCATCACCTCATCAAGACTGATTTCATCAAACTCCAACTCACTCAAATCCACAATCTCATTTCCAGAAACTTCATCTCCAAGTCGATTAGTCAAATCCGAACCAAAGATATTTGTCTCAATGATTTTAGAGAGATCTAGGCTGTCTGGGAGCTTTACTTCAAGCGCATTATCCTCAAAGCTAACACTCGGTAAATACTTTTCTACAGCCACTTCTGAGGCCACAACAAAGATTATTACCGCTAAAATAACTGTGAAAATAGTAAACTTACGCATAGAAAAATGAGGGAAATCTTTCCTAGATAATACTACTTTTTCTTTACCTGTGTAAAGTCTAGCTCTACCGGAGTTTCACGCCCAAAGATTGTAATTAGAACTTTAACCTTTCCTTTGTCTTCATCAACCACAGAAATAACACCTTCATAGTTTGCAAACGGACCTTCCAATACCACCACGTGATCATCAACCGCAAAGTCGATCTTAAATTTAGGATCAGCCTTGCCCATGTGTCTTTTGATAACTTTCCATTCATCAGGAGAAACCGGTACAGGAATAGTTCCAGCGCCAACGAATCCAGTAACATTTGGAGTATTTCTCACTACATACCAACTATCGTCATTTACTACCATGTCCACAATCACATAACCTGGGAAAATACGTTTTTCCTCAGTAACTGGTTGTCCTTTTTTAATAACAATTTGAGTTTCTTTTGGCACAACAACGTCAAAAATCAAATCTTGCATTCCCAAAGATTCAATACGTTGCATCAAAGCTTCCTTCACCGCATCCTCATAACCTGAATAAGTATGAATTACATACCAATGTCTTCCTGTATCTGCTGCTTGTCTTGCCATTATCTACTGATTACGTAAACGAACATTTCATTAAAGATATAATCTACAAAGCCTAGCAGTAAGCCAAAAATGAGGCATGATACTAGTACAATGCTTGTTAGTCTTACAGCTTGATTCTTAGTTGGCCAGGTCACCCTGCTCAACTCCTCAAAACTTTCCTTGATGTAAGTCTTTGCTGCCTTCATAAAAATAACAATTAAAAAAAGCCTTTCTTCCAGGCACCAAAACTATACCCTACCTTATTCCTCAAGGTCAATGGAAAATTTAAGCATACGCCCTTGAGAATTAGCCTCAAAAATGTTATAATAATCAGATGAAAAAGTTTACAAAAACACTTATAGAAATCTTGCTGTTGTCATTATTGATGGTGACTTTTATCCATTTCTCTGCTTTTGCGGCGAATTTACCAAACCTCGGTAATGCAGAAGATATCTACAAGGCCAATCAAATCCCTACACCAAGCGGAGGATCGGGGCAGGAGATTGTTACAGATCTAGTTCTGGGAGCTCTTGTCTACGTGAAATTTATTACAGTTGCCGTAGGAATTCTATTTCTTTCTATAATGGGATTCAAAATGGTTGCGCTTGGAGACAATGAAGAAGAGGTCGAAAAAGCAAAAAAAGGAATGATATTCGCAATTTTAGCATTTATTATGATCTCAATGTCTCAGGACATAGCCAAAATATTCGACATGAGAACAAGTACCGTCCTTGGCAGCCCGTCAGAAATCTTAAAACGATTCAAGCTCTTCGACCGGCAAGCTGAGATTGGTATCACTTTTATCAAATACGTTATTGGCGCTTTTGCCACGCTTTCTATAGTCAGGTCAGGTGCCAAACTTATCACTGAAGGTGGTGAGGAAGAATCTACAACCGAACACAAAAAGGCAATTGGCTACAGTTTGGCAGGTTTAGTTCTTATAAATGTTGGAGACATATTTATTAATAAAGTTTTTTACAAAATCGACAAGACTGCCTATACGGGAATCACGGGAGTTCATCCCGGAGTTGATGCCAAAGAAGGTGTAGAACAAATTGTCGGCATCACTAATCTTGTAGTTACCTTTATCGGTCCGGTAGCAGTTTTGGCACTGATAGCAGGTGCTGTCATGTATGCAACTGCTGGTGGACAGGAAGAACAAATGGAAAAAGCAAAACGACTACTAATCGCAACTGTGGTTGGTATCGTTATTATATATGGAGCCTTTGCAATTGTTTCCACAATTGTTTCAGGCAAACTTAATGATGTTGGTGCATTAATACAATAAAATGAAAAAATTTCTCAAATCACTGGTGATTGTTACTCTACTAATCAGTTTTGCGCTTTCTTCAGCCACAGCTTTAGCGGAATCCCCACTGGAAAATCTACAACAAGTTGGTGAAGAAACCCAATTACCTGATTTTTTCTCAAGTGGACAGCATCCCGATGCTCCATCCAATGCCTACGCACCCGGAGTTGGTACTGTCACAAGTCCTATTTTCTTCGCACTCGACCTTTTCCGCTACGTAGTCAGCACTATCGCCGTTATAATGATTATTATTTCCTCAATGAAGCTAATCGGAACAACAAAAGAAGAGGAGGCCACTAAACAAAAAGACCATCTCATTTTTGGAATCATTGGATTGATCGGTATTCAACTAGCAGATCCTTTAGTCAAAAAAATGTTTTTTGGTGAAACGGGGGACGCCTTTCAGGATATCGGCACCGCCAAACTATATGCCGAAGGAACGGTGACATACGTGAGAGGTCTGATCGGATTCTGGGAGTTCTTCTTAGCAGCGGTCGCTGTACTGGTCATTGTAGTAAGAGGCTTCACTCTCATCACAAGTGGTGGAGACGAAGAGGCTATGACCAAAGCCAAATCTCATATCGGCTATGCAATTGCGGGTCTAGTAGTATTGGGTATCTCAGAATTTATAGTTCTGGAAATATTCTTCCCAAAACAAGGTGCAAGTCTGCCGGACGTTAATCAAGGTAAGAGGCTACTTAAGGACATTTCAAACTTTATCGCCGGATTTATTTCCATATTCTCGTTTGCCGCACTATTTTATGCAGGCTACAAATACGTCGCCTCAGGTGGAGATGAAGAAGTAAATGAACAAGCAAAGAAACTTTTCACAGGCGCAGTTATTGCGCTCTTACTTTCTCTTGGAGCTTTTGCTCTTGTAAACACATTAATAGAGCTAGATCCAGGGCCAGATTCGTCCACTGTCATAGATGAGTTGATTGATAGCAATTAAAAAACTATAATTCACATACCCTCATGTCCAAAATCAAAAAAATTCTAGTCGCATTAATAGCCTCAGCACTTCTGATGGCTGTTGTGCCAGCGGCGCATGCGGATTTTTCTTCTGATATAGGACAATGGTTTGGAGAGGCATTTTCAACTGGTGGAGAAGAAGGTCTTTCATTTACTCAGTTTGAAGGAGGAGTTACCCAGCTAAACGCCGATGGTTACGATAGTTCTTTGACTCAAAGTTCTGATGCCAGAGAATTCATATTAACTATAGTAAATTTTGCGCTGAGCTTTCTCGGACTACTCGCCGTTATCATTATTATTTATGGTGGCGTGCTTTATGTCACTTCGGGTGGAGAAGAGGAGCAGACTGGAAAAGGCAAAAAAGCCATTCAGTACGCAGTTATTGGTTTACTTATAGTGCTTGGATCATTTGCATTTGTAAATACAGTGATCCAAAGTGCCGGAGATGGACAGGATGGTGGAGGAGGATCGATTTTTGGACAGGATGGCATATTGATTACAACTGGAGCTACTGGTGGGGGATTCAACGCCTCTGCTGAACAAGTTCGTTCAGTTGCAATGAGTATGTTTGCCAACTATAAATTTGTAGACCAAACAATTGAAGATTTACGCAACATTGTTAATGATGTTGAAAAATCCTCTCTCGACCCAAATCAACTTCCTCGAAAACCGGCTATTAATTCATTCCTTATTTCTGTGCGCGGCAAGTTATCTAATATTAGATCAAGAACCGGACAACTTTCTGAAGCTAGAACAACTATTAATGAACTGATTCGTGAAGTCGAAGATGAAATGGACCTTATTGATAACCTAAATGGATCTTATTATTATAAAAAAGGAAATTGGAGAGATAGTTGTAATCCAACTGATTCAGGCTTTCTGGAAGGATTCTCTACCGGTGCCTCAAGTTCCAAAAACCACTGTGATGCAGCAGGTTACGTAGAATCCATAGCCTTTTTGCCGGATCGTTGGGAAGAAATACAAAAAGAATATAATCATCTTGGCGCTGACAAACGTTTAGACAAAATCGCCTCAGCAGTTATAGAAGATTTTGTTATTGAATTTGAAAATGGAATGCAAAAACTAAACCTCGTTCACAATTCTGTGAAGAACTTTGAAGCGGTTTCCGGAGCAGGTACAACAGCGGGGCAGACTTTTGCCACTATGCAAAACTCATATGGTTTTGAAAGTATAGTTGCAGCTCCAGACAATATTACAATGAAACAGAATGGGGCTTGGGCACAATTAGTTGCTTCACGTTCTCCATTAGAGATAAATTCAGTTAAACAAATCGTTGGTGAATACAGCAGCTCAGTAAAAGAAAATAATTTTGAATTAGTAACTGCAAATTTTGTACGTGGCCTAGAAGCTCATTCAAAATTTTATGATGCAATCAAAAATATCGAATTTGTGAAGGCTCGATTAACAGCTGACGTTGTCGATGGCAACGCACCACTTACGGTTATCTTTACAGTTCTTGGAACTCAAGACCCGGCAGGAGGAAGCCTTTCCAAAGACAATATCCTCTGGGATTTAGCAGGTACCAAAACTATCGACGGACTTTTGGCCGAAAAATCATATGGCAAAATTCTTCTTCCTGAAGATATCGACGCCTTTAATTGTTCATTCTATCAAGGGGACTTAGAAAATACAGATGAAAAAGTTCAACAAATCGGCGTAACTGCCCAACGATGTACATTTGAACATCCTGGAACTTATACCGCAGCAGTCAAAATACGTTCCAACGATTCTACAAAATTTGCACCTGGAATTTCTGTACTTACAATCAAAGCCCAACCACCAACAACAAAAATAGACCTTAAGATTAAAGACAACAGTGGCGAAATAATTGTAAATCAATACCAGAAGAATTCTGATGCCGTACTTATAAGTAGGAAGCGTGTCACAGTTTCAAAAAAAGCAGCCGAAGCCGGAATCGAATTCGACGCTTCCGATACTAAGGCCGAAAAATACCGTTGGACTTTCAATAATGGTGAGGAGCCAATCGGCTTCGGCACTCAAGACAAAGTGAAACCAACATTCAGTGAACCGGGCGAATATGAAATCATTCTTGAAGTTTTGAATAAACTCCAAGTTCTTGATCGAAAAATATTTATTTTAGAAGTTTCAGAAGTGACTGCTCGAGTAGATTCTACTCCGGAAGACCATTCCTTTATTGATCAGACAGTAACCTTTGATGGTGGCCGTTCAGCCGCTGATGTTGGTTCAATCAAACAATATTCATGGTCAATTTCACCGACAAGCTATCCGGTAGCGATCAAGGATGAATTAGAGAAAATTTATCCATTCGAAAAGAGCGGTTCCAGCAAAAACATTACACACAAATTTAAATACCCACTCAGCTACAACATTTCCCTAACTGTTACCGACAACAACAATAACAACGACACTTTTACTATAGAAAAATATACAGTTTCTTCCCAACCACCAGTGGCTCTCTTTAGCTACGACATTCCCTCAGAATCACAACCTGCCAAAGTCCACTTCAACAGCTCACGCTCTTATGACGCCGACGGTAATAACGAATTCTTGGAATACGAATGGCTGATTAGTCCCACAGAAAACTGGAACTTCGTACAAGACAGTGATGCCAATTCCAAAAACCCCATCATCAAATTTGCTGAAGCAGGGGACTATGAAATTAAGCTCAAAGTGAGTGATTCACTAACCGAAGGAAGCTCAGAAGAAAGTGATACATTCAAAGACACAGTAAGGATCGAAAACGTCCTAGATATAGGATGGGGCCCAAATCAAGAAGCTACAAGCGTGATCGATGAATCAGGCAAAGCTAATGTGTCATTTTACATAGAAAGTGACAAAGGTATTGCATACGAAATAGATTTTGGTGATGGCGAAAACAGCACCGGCAGTATCGAACAAACAGCAACTATAAGCCATAGTTATCAATCAGCAGACAAATACACTGTTATTGTCACTGTTTTTGATGAAGAAGATAATGATAATTCAATACAAAGACGTTTCTTCGTTGGAGACAGCAACAATCCGGTTGCCAAAGCTACAATTTTTGTAGACGGCACAGAAATACAAAACACTTCAGAACCAATAGATGTAAACAAAAAAAGCATCATCACATTCGATGCTTCTGATTCAAAAAACATTGATGGCACTGCCCGCAAACTGAAATACTCTTGGGATTTCGGAGATCGAGACAAGAGCTCAAACAAAACAACAAAACACAGTTATTCCGAACTAAGTCCCAAAGAAATCGGATTCTACGACGTAAAATTACTTGTCAGCGACAAAGACGATCCCACCCTACAAGCCGAGGATTCAGTGCAAATCAACGTCATCAACCAAGCTCCAACCTTCTCTAGTATCCAGGCAGTTCCTGAAACTAAAGACGGCGACCTCATCACTCCTGTAAGAGTTGAAGTCAAAGCACACGGCGCTGAGGACGAAGACGGCGAAATCACCCAATATAGATGGTGGTATTTCGACCTCGACGATCCTGACGAAGCATTGGGAATCCAAATCACAAAGATTCCATCAGCTCGTCTTAATATTGGAACTCATGGCAAAGAAGGACAAAAAATAACTTATGGAATTGGCCTTCAAGTTACAGATTCAGACAATATCAAGGTCTCATCAAGTGACTTCCTACAAGAAGCCCAAATCCCTACAGTCGAAGTTACAAACGGCAAAAACGACCTTCCCGAAGCAAAATTCAAAGTAAACGTCACCAAAACATTTACTGGCGAAAAAGTTACTTTTACCAGCGCTTCAAAAGATTCAGATGGCGAAATCGAAGAATACATTTGGGATTTCGAAGGTGATGGATTCTTTAACAATGATCCAACATCCGAAGCTTCTGTTGAACACATTTATGAGGGCAAAAACCTCGAAGGATACGAAGTACGTCTCAAAGTTATCGATGACAAAGGAGGAGAATCAATTTCAGACCCAATCAAGATTTATATAGATAGTTTGGCCAATCCTCCAAAAGCAGCATTTAAGTTTGAACTTGTTACTGGAAGTGCCGGCAAAAAAGTAAAATTTATCAATAACTCTACAGCCGACCAAATATCAGGCGCAACAATAATCTCTTACAAATGGGATTTTGACACAGCATCAATTCTTGAAAGTGCCGACTCAGATGGCGATGGTGCAAAAGACAACGACATAGATTCACAACTCAAAGACCCAAGCCGCCTCTACACAGAGTTTGGCAAATACTTTGTAAAACTAACAATCGTAGACGACCAAGGCAACATAGATACTATAACAAGAGAGCTCTCAGTACCACTGGCCAGCCCTCCTACCGCAGCCTTCACTTATTCAGCATCGGGATCACAAATTATTTTCCAAAATAATTCCACTGCAGATGAAGAAGGTGGCGCAAAACTATCAAAATTCACTTGGGACTTCGATACAGATTCAGACCTCATTACAGCCGATTCTAACGGCGATGGCCAAAAAGACAACGACGACGACTCCAACGAAAAGAACCCGGTCTACACCTACCCACAAGCCGGCACTTACAATGTAAAACTATCAGTTATAGACGATTTTGGCTCAAGCTCAGAAGTCACACGTCCCGTAGTGTTTGGCCCACAAAAAGACATCCGTTTCGGACAAGATGTTGGCAAAACTCTCAGTGGACTCGGTGCAGAAACCTCAGCAGGGAATCCACTGGCAAGCTCAGGACTTTCATCATTACTAGAAACTGTTCCCGCCCCATCAGAAGATGGAATTATCTATATTGAAGGTGATGCTGGACAGGTTACTTTTGACTTCAGTAAGTCAAAAGGTCAAATTTCCTACTACGTCATCGACAAAAACATCTACTTTGATACCAACGGAAATGGTATAAAGAATGACGACTCAGACTTTAAAACAATTCTACCTGGAACTTGGAAGACTAACTTCGAAAAGATCTGGGGCAAAACTGTTGTAAAGCTCACCATAATCGACATTTATGGAAACGAGCACTCTTCTATTAGGGAAATTAAATTCAAATAAATATGGCAGACACAAATGACATCAAAAGCACTCAAGATTTTGAAATGGGCTCAGACGAATCCGATAAACCTACAATCAACAAATACAACAGCGCTGCTAAACCAGTAGCCCAAGAACCATTAAAAAAAGTGGACCCAAACGCAGCTCCACCTCCAAAAACACCAAAACCACCTAAAGCTCCAATTGATCCGGTAAAAAAGAAAAAAGCTGCTCTAGGATGCCTAGTTGCCTTTGGAGCAATTATGCTTGTTTTCATCGTTATATCCTTCATTTTCCTAGCACAAGACTCCACAAACAACCCAATCGCACAACTACTCGGAATCAACCAAGGATCATTTAATAATGGATTGATCACTTTTATCCACATCCTATTTATTATCACTGCTTTAACAGAATTTGTTTACACAATGGTGGGCATTTTCAAAGCAAGCATGGCCAAAAAAGAGGACAAGATTACAAAAAAAGCAGGACTACGAACATCCCTTATTTCAGGGCTTTTCTTCATAATCACAGTGATCATATGGATGTTTGCTTTTCTTTATCTCGACTCCAAAAGGGTTGCAACTGGCGACGAAGTAATTCCAGATAGTTTTATCACTGAGCCGGAAGAAACATTCAATTTAATAGCACCAATTGAAATCACTTTTGACGCTCAAAAATTACCAATTTCAAAAAACCAATTCCGTATCATCTCTTACTCTTGGGATTTTGACGATGGAACTACCGGCAATAAACCGGTTGAAATACACATTTTCAAGGACAAAGGCGAAGATGGTGACGGACGTTATAACGTGCTGCTAACAGTTACAGTTGAAGATAAAAAAACTGGAGAAGAAACTGAATTTGATTTTGGTGCCAAAGTAACAATCGCCGATGTAGAACTCGCCGCGATCATCAAAGTCGACGTTCAAAGTGGCGAAGCTCCACTCAAAGTCGAATTCGACGCGTCAGCCTCCTTTGATCCTGATAGCGAAATTAACCGTTATGAATGGGATTTCGATGGGGATGAGGAATATGACGAAGAAGGCGAAAAAGTCACTTATACTTTCAAAAAAGATGGGGATTACACCGTTTTCCTCAGAGTTTCAACAGAAGACGGAGGATTCAATATCGCTGAAAAACAAATTATCGTTTCTGAGGATGAATTACCCAGCGCTGTAATTGAAATCGGCAATGAACCGGAACAATTCGAGACAGGAGTTCAATACATTTTCAAGGCCGGTGAATCTACTTCACCCAACGGAGATATCGACAAATTCGAATGGGATTTCGACGATGGTACACGCGCCGAAAAAAGCAAAAACGTTACTCACAAATTTGAAGAAGAAGGGCGCTACGAAGTAACACTCACTATTACAGACGAAGATGGCAAAGAAGGCAAAGCTACAATGGAAATCACTATCGGCGCTCCACAGGGAACACCAGTAGCGGTAATACAAACAACTCCACCAAGACCAGCCGCTTCACTTTCTTTGGAAGGAAAGGTTCCATTCAAAGTTTCTTTTGACGCCTCAAACTCAACAGATTCTGACGACAATATTGTTGAGTATAATTGGGATTTCGACGACAAAGGCGCTGGCGCAGTTGGAGCTACAACAAGCCACACATTCACCAAAATAGGGACTTACAGTGTTGTACTTGATGTCATTGATTCGGACAGAAATAAAGACAGCAAAAAAATCTCTATCAAAGTGACAGAACAAGGTATCAACGCCGTACTAAAATCAAATAAAGCTGATGGCAACGTACCTTTATCAGTTAAATTCGATGCCTCAGGTTCAACCTTTGACCAAGGCAACATCACTTCTTACAAATGGGACTTTGGTGACGGCACTAAGCCAAAACTAGGTTCTGCAAACATTGCACACAAATACACTGAAATCGGGACTTATACCGCCTCAGTAACAGTAATAGGTTCAGACAACTCACAATCAACAACAACAATGTTAGTGACAGTACGTGAAATACCGCTAACAGCTTGTTTCGACTCAGTATTCACAAGTGGAAAGGCTCCATTTACAAACTCCTTTGATCCAGCTTGTTCAAGCGGAACAGTTTCTTCATACTTCTGGAACTTTGGTGATGGCAATACCTCAACTCAGGTCAAAACCACCCACGAATACACTACTCCCGGTGAATACACTGTCACACTCGAAATTACAGATTCCGACAACACAGTGGATGAACACTCTATTAAAATAACAGTAACTAAATAATATGTTTGGAAAAAAGCAAAAAAAAAGAATGGCAGTAGTAGTAATTATTTCAATAATTGCCTTACTTTCAACAGTAATAGCCCCAATCTTCATCGGAGCTAGCATCGGATATTAATAGAATCTATTTCCTTCGTTTCCGTCTTATTCTAGCGTAAAGCCCACCTAGTAGAGGGCTACTTACCAATAGGCCAACCATTCCTGGGCCATTTTCTACAGTAGTAGGAGGTGTAATTTGTGGAGCCCAACCTGGGAAAGGTGAACCGCTACCATTAGTACCATTAGTACCATTAGATCCATTCGAACCACTTGATCCGTTACTACCTCCACCGTTGCTACCGCCACCGTTGCTACCGCCACCGTTGCTACCGCCACCATCACTACCACCACCATTTTCGTAATTTAAAACAGGAGGATTATCAGTATCACCACCGTCACCACCAAGAGAAGGGGGAGCATCAGTGTCACCACCGTCACTACCCAGAGATGGAGGTGCATCAGTATCCCCAGCCTCGCCAAGATTAGGTGGCTCATCGTCACCAAAATCAAAGTTAATCACAGGGGGTTCATCAGTAGCAGCATAAACAACAGGAGTTGTTGCCAACATAGTGAGAACCGAGATAAATATGATATAAGATTTTTTCATGTATTTTTGTTTTTACGTTACCTTATAATACCACATTGTGTCGACATAGTCAATGACTCAGTTGAGGTGATCTAGAAGCCAAGGCACTTGCTTTAAGAGCGGAAATGTGTTAGAATTCAGGTAACAAAATAAATAAAAACAAAAAATATGACTTCTACTCTCTCAAGAATCATAAAATGGTTGGTCGTTGTTTCGATCGTCATTTTGGCAGGTTATTATTTCATGAACTCAACAAGTGAGGACGAGGCTCCGCCAGCACTCAGCTCTGAGTCACGCGTATTCCAAGGTCTCCTTAAAGATGGAGCACAAGGCTTCATTGAGTTTGAAGACGGCGATCAAGCAGCATACAACGCTGTGGCATCAGCCGCAAAACTTCAAGGTGCTGAGGAAGTTATTATTCCAGCGGGAGTAAATTATTTTCATTCCGAAAATTTTCTATCAGCAATGGATATTGCTACATGTGTGGATCCTTCAGCCGAGAGACTATTGATCGCATATTATAGTCCAGGTGGAAATGAATTAGACAAGTCATATTATACTTATACAAAAGGTCCATTCAATGGAACAAAACTTCTTCCAGAAGATTTCAAAATCCCAGCTGGTCGTGGTTTTGCACTAATTACAAAGAATGCATCAAAGACATATTGTTTCGACAGCACATCAAAGATTAGTAACGTAGGTGGCATGCCTTTCCAACCTGGTGAAGAATCAGGATGGATGCTTATGGCTGCAAACGACACGGAACTAAACGAAATGCTAAAACCATACCTAGCCTCTGAGGTGACAAACGTATGGGTTCAAGACGCTCAAAATTCATTCAAAAAAATCCAATATTCAATTACTGATGGATACAATCATACATTTACAGATCATTCATTAGTATGGATAAAAGTTAAGAAGGCAACTCAGAATCAAGTATTGCCTCCAGTGAAATCTCCAGTAGAAAAAGTTGTTCAGGTTCCAGCTCCAGAGTCTTTTAAGATCGGGCAAAGTGGAACAGATCTATCATTACGTTGGGCTGAGCCAAAAGGAATTGATGCCAAAAATATTAAACACTACATCATAAAACACGGAAAAGAGGGTGTAGTAACAACTAAAGACAACAAAACAGAATACAAGTTCACAGACCTTCCTAATAAAGGAAGTTACAATTTCAAACTATTCGCAGTCACTCAGCGTGACCAAGTTAGTAATGAGGCTGAGGCAAACGTTGTTTTCCCTGGCAAAGCTACAAAGCTAACTCTTTCTGGAGTTGGTAGACTAGGGCAAGAACTCAAATGGCAAGCCCCTAAAAGCATAAAAGGTGCAGAAGTTAAATCTCATCAACTTGCATATCTGCAAATTGGTGACTTGAGTGGAGAGAAAAAACTGCCAACAGTATCAGGTGCTACAAAAATAAACCTAGAGGTTTTTAATCCAGGAAAATACAAATTCACAATATCTGCAACTTCCAAAGAAGGATTTACAGGTGAAGCTGCCAGCTTTGATGTCACAGTAGACAAGCCGGAAGTAAAAACTCCAACACCAGTAGTAATCGCTCCAGGACAACCAGGAGAAATTAAAGTAGATAAACACATTGCAGGCAACGCTAAGGGAGTTACCCTTAGATGGGACGACGCAGACCTAAATGGTGGATCTGAAATTGTAGGTTACAAAATCAGCTATTCAAACGTTCTTGCCATCGATGGTTCTATCAAAGAACTAAACAAAGGTGAAGTTTTTGTACCAAAGAAAAAATCAGGTGTTAGAAATCTGAAACCATTTTATTCAACTGCAGATGGCGAATTTACCTCAACTACAAATTCAAAATACAAATTTTACATCACAGCAGTAAATAAGGACGGTGCAGAAGGAGAAACTAGAGAAAGATTATGGAAAAATTATAATCCAAAAGCTCCAACAAATATGGAAGTTGGCCAACTTAATGACGGACCAACCCTTTCATGGACTACATCAGAAACAAATGGTGGAGCAGATATCAAAGGTTACTATGTGAGTTATCTAAAAGATGGCGACACAATACAAACAAAACTAAACTCTGGAAAAGCAACAGCCCAAACATCTTGGCTACTTGCTTTACCAAATATCAACATGGAGCTTGGAGTGAATTACTCATTCTTTGTAAAAGCGGTAAACAGAGACGGACTACAAAGTGATTCTACTAAAGTAGATTACGTGCCACTTAATATTGTAAACCTTACTTTAAACCCTATAGATTATTCAGGAATACTATTGGTAATTCCTCCTGCACCTGAAAGTGTAAACCTAACATTCAAAGATGGTTCAGTTGTCCTTAACTGGGTCAAAGAAAAGAACTATGGGTATACAGTGGAAATGGCTGTGGATGCCAATTATGCATCTAGAAAAACAGCTGAGGGTAAATTTGTTTCAACAGAAAGTTTGATCAAGTTTGCTACAGATCCGGACAAAGTTAAATTTACATTTGGAAATACCTATACCTTTTATATTAAGGCTGTAGACAACGGCATTGAAGGATTTTACACCACAGTAGAATACTCACCAACATTAAACTTCCTTCCAGTAGACATCCCAAACCAAGTAGATCTTTCAGTACTCGAATTATTGATCCCTCCTACACCAGAAGATATAAACATCACAAAAGTTGATGATAAATTAAAGATTACTTGGAAAGATATGGATGTTGCTGACTACAAAGTACGTTACGTACTAAATGACATCAACTGGGACAAAAACAATGTCGCAGGCAAAGCTTATCAAAATGGAAATGTTGTAACCTTTACACCAAATGATGGAGAAATCCCTCTCTACAGTGGAGGCAAATACACAATCTATGTTTCATCTATAGGCGCTCTTGGCACAGAAAGTGCAGCAGCATCAAAAGATTTTTACAACCACGATTTAGCGCCACTCGATGGTGCTCTTAATTCGATATTTCCAGGACAAGCACCAATTCCCTTTTATCAACCATTCAACCTTAACCTATAAACATGGAAACACCTGAACCAATTTTGGATCAACAGCCACCACACAGTTCAAAGCTAAAATGGCTACTAATTATATTAGTTGCTGCATTACTTTCCGGTGCTGGTGCATATTATTTCCTTAATTTTGCTGAATCAAACGATGAGCCACCAACGCTCTCTATGGATTCTTCAGGTCTCCAAGGAATGTTAAAGGAAGGGAAACAAGGTTTCCTTGAATATGAAGCTACTGACACAGCAATCTACACAACAATCAAAAACGACAAAGTTGATGCAAAAGTTTCAGCTACAACTATTAAAACTGGGGTAAATTATTACCATGCCGATACAGACCTCACAGTTAAAGAAATTGTGGAATGTATCGATCCAGTTGCTCAAAGAGTACTGGTTGCATATTACAGTCCGGGTGAGACCAGCAAGGACAAGGCATATCATGTCTTTCCAAAAGGTCCATTCTTAGGAACTCAGACCATAGCAGACGAGGCTACATTCACTATCCCAGCAGGTAGGGGATTCGCGGTAATTGCCAAAGAAGCTTCCGAAACATATTGTTTTAGCGCTTCATCTGAAAAATCTAAAGTTGCTACAGCAAATCCAGTGAAGAAAGGAGAAAAAGGCTGGGCACTAATCGCAGCTGACAAAGAAAAACTAAATGAACTTTTGAGTCCATTCAAAGGCCAAGCAGTAAATGTTTGGGCACAAGATGGAGACAATAGTTTTACAAAAATAGAAAGCACTCTCACTGACGGATACACTCACACATTAAGCGATCACAGCTTAGTATGGGTTAAATTTCTAGGTCCAGACGCGACAACAGCAGTAGTCGTAAAGAACCTTAAACCAGACGCCCCAGCCAACTTTGTAGCCACTGAAAAGGATGGCAAAGTAGAGTTAACATGGGATGCAGCTGAAGCAAATGATGGAGCAGAAATTGAAGGATACATTGCCCTCTACTCTATCAAGGGAGAAGGTGGTGATCCAACACACATTAACCTGCCAAACGCAGCAGGAGACGCTCCAATCTTGATAACAGATACAAAGGTTACAACTCCAGATGATTTAATTTTAGAAAATGACAAAATTTATAGATTCCAAGTTGTAGCTCAAAACAAAGATGGCAAAACAAGTGATGAGGCCAAAATTGAATTCACATCAACATCTGAACTTGTGAATCTCAAACCAGACGCCCCAGCCAACTTTGTAGCCACTGAAAAGGATGGCAAAATAACATTAGTATGGGATGCAGCCGAGCCAAACGATGGATCAGCAATTGAAGGATACGTAGTCGTCTACTCTATCAAGGGAGAAGGTGGTGATCCAACACACATTAACCTGCCAAACGCAGCAGGAGACGCTCCAAT
>JAESSS010000064.1 GCA_016763975.1 Candidatus Altimarinota bacterium | reverse complement strand
TTTGATAAAGATTTATATCAGGAACTAAAGAATTCAAAAGAAAGAGCACTCTACTTTTACCTCAATTTTTACGAATTATTCACCGAAATTTGTGACGAATACAGCATTGATAACATGCAGGGATGGCGAGGTGAAAAAACAATCTCTAAAAACTATGAAGAGATTGTTGTAAATATCTCCGACTTAGAACAAGAGCTAAGAAGCATCTACAAAAAAGAATTCAAAGGAAATCATGTAAAAGTAAAACACACTAGAAAAAAAGACAGAATAATCTTTATCGGATTCATAGAAGATTCACTCACCAATGACACCACCTTCAACAAGGGAACACTAAAAAACAGAGTCCCCCGTAAACCAGTATTCCCAGTTTATTACCTGTATCGCCCCGAAGAAGGCATCTTAGAAGTAAAAGCTAAAGGAGGTAAGCGCAAAATCACCCTACTCAAAAGAGCCTTCATAGAAAAGCTGCTCAAAGGAAAGGCAGACCTCATAGAAACTGTACGTTACAACTTTGAGACTGTAAAAAACATCGAAGAATTAAGCTTTCCAGTAGAAAGGAGTGACTTAGTTGAAAGTGTCACCCTTAAGGGCTTAAGGCTCATACACAATTCCAGCAAAACACGTGTATCAATTGACATTGGCAATACAAGTTCGACAGGCACAACACCAATGATGGAAAGCCTAAAAAGAATGAATATCGACCTACTTGACTACAGAGTCACACAATTCAAGTTAGAAATTATCTTTGATAACCCAGGAAAAGGAAGAAACCCGAAAGTCACCGTAAAAATGAGCCATCCAAACATCTGCGATCTCAAAGAACGAGAGATTGACATAGAAGTTCGCAGACTACTTAAAAAATGGAACTTAGACCTATTCTAAATGCAAAAATCCCTTTCCCACTTCATTGAACAAATACATCGCTATCCAGATCACATACTGGAAGATCAATTAAAAGCCCTACTTGAAAACAAAACTATCAAAGCACTAAAGGATCATGGCTATTTAAAGCGTGGCAGTGACTTAAAAGAGCTTCTTTGCCAGAGCTGCGATGATGACCACTTCGTACCTATCAGAGTTGAAGGAGAAAAACTCTACTATCTTTGTCCTCAGCAAGACACAGCTCGCAACTACGTTAGCTTAGACGCTGTTTCAACTTGGCACTTTAACACTGGGGCGTTTTTGCAACAACTCAGCTTAAAACTCAAGATTGAGGACAGTATTGAGAAAATGAAAATTCATGGACTATGGCAAATTGGCAGCTTTTCTAAAGATGACACACGCCACAACTGTTACTACTATCAAGGAAGAGATTTTGACCAAGTCTTAGCCTTTATCAAGCAACTACCAAGCACGATGAGGCGCTATGTGATTTTCACAAACAAGCAAGAACTTTCAAAGCTCGAAAGCGAGCATGAATTACTCTCTATTGAAGTCAAAGAGCTAATCACGCTCAAGAACAACAAAATCACCTTCAACAAGGGACTCTTTGATGAATTCTTAATCAATGGATTTAGAAGCATAATATTCAATCCTAAGAATGGTGACCTAATTGCAAATGGACAAATAATCGCTAACATTAAACCCTCAACAGCCGAATACAATTTCATAGAGATTCTTTGGCAAAACTTTAATGAACCAGTTTCACATCAAAGAATACAAGGATACGTCTATAAAAAGACTGGTAAGGAATATGAAGACGACCCACAAAAGCTTTCCCATAAACAAAAGAAAAAGGTGAAAGACAAGTCTAACAATCCCACCTTAATTGATGAAATATTCAAGTCAACTAGCGATCTAGACGGCAACAACTCCTACGTCATGAAAAACCTTTAGGACTTTTCTGGGACTTTTAGGATAAATCCGAGACCGATTTTCACTCAACAACAATCTAAGCTTTGCATCGTAAGCTTACCTTTTTTGCTGTGAAGAGGTTCACAACAAAATCAATGCGCATTGAGATTTACTCTACATCATAACCCCCACAACATGACTAAATCTCAAAACACACCATTCATCACATACGACAAAGCCCTATCCAGTTCATTACTAGAAAAAGGTTTTAAACTACAGAGCTGCCGCTACCTGAGATCTGGAAAAGCATATTTCACATTTCATGGAAGCGCATCACTGAGAGAAGCGATCGAACTATATTGGAAAGACCACTTTCCTCTCAACGCAAGGACTCTTCTGGCCAAACACAAAGAGATCATTAAAACATCTAACGACAAAAGGAGATGAAGATCGAACCAGAAGACATAAAGGGATTTCAAAGGCTTTGGAAAGATCAATTCAACTCAGATCTGAACGAACAAGAAGCACACGCAAAAGCAATCTGCTTGCTCGAAATGATGAAAAAAATCTACAAACCAATTCCAAAGCCAATTGAACCCAACCAGCCATCACTTTTAGATTTTAACCCCAGAATATGACTTACAACCTATCTAAAATCAGAGGCAAAACAGCATACACCACTCGGGAAATCAGCGAACTACTAAAGGTAAACAGAAAAACAATACTCCGCTGGCTCAAAGAAGGATTGCTACTACTAGCCCCAAATAAAACCCCAAAGCTTGTCATGGGATACGACCTCAAAGCCTTTATACAAGCAAAAAGAGACTCAAGGCGAGTAAAACTAAATTGGAACGAGTTCTATTGCCTTAAGTGCAAGAAGGCAGTGCTAGCAAAGCGAGGCTCTGAACACACTGAAAAAACAGGCAAAAACATTGGCTTAGAAAACAGAGAGCAGGAAATAATCTACGCAAAATGTAAAGGCTGTAGCACTCCAGTAGCTCGCTTTATCTAAGGGCAACCAAAAGGATTATGTGATTCCTTTAACAGCCCTCTAAATGTCCCTAATCACAACATTATCCATTAAACAAATTAATCATGGAAAAATCATTCCAAAACGAGGTCATGAAAAAGCAATTTCTCATCTACCTCAAAGAAGTAAAAGGGTTCTCACAAGATTCCCTCAATGCTTACGAACGTGCTGTACTACTCTGGCAAGAATGCACCGAAAACAAGGACTTCACCACTTTCGGGAAACAGCAAGCACGAAACTTTAAATCATGGATCAAAAACCGAACAAACCGCAAAGGAGAATGCCTTTCACTAACTTACATCTACAATGTTCTGCGTAGACTCAAAGGATTCTTTGATTGGCTATCAATGCAGCCCAACTACAAATCCAAAATTAGCCAAATCGTGATCGAACATCTCTCACTCTCCAAGAAAGAAACTCGCATAGCTATACAGCCAAACAAAAGAGAAATCCCATCAATAGAAGAAGTAATCAAAGTCATTGAGGCCATTCAAATCAAGAACGATGTCGACAAAAGAGACAGAGCTTTAATTTGCTTCACTCTACTAACTGGCGCACGTATATCAGCAATCATCAGCCTCCCCATACTAGCTTTTGATATAGACACCTTAACAGTAGACCAAAACCCTAAGAATGGAGTCAAAACAAAGTTTTCAAAACGCATAGTCACTACATTCTTTCCAATTGATTATGCACCAGCACTTAAGCATTTCCTTGAGTGGTACACATACTTAAAACAGGTAAAGGGATTCAACGGCAAAGAACCCATCTTCCCAATGAGTAGAGTTGAAAATGGAAATCAGAACATAAACTACTACAACACAGGCGAAGTAGACCCTAGTTTCTGGCAAAACTCAGGATCAGCACGCAGCATATTCCAAAAACGATTCCTAGATGCTGATGTACCTTATTACCATCCCCACACATTCAGGCACTTGGTCGTTAAAGAATTCGCCAAAACAAGGCTTACAGAAGAGGAAAAGAAAGCCATCAGTCAAAACCTTGGACATGAAAATACAGGGACAACCTTTGGATCTTACGGATATGGACACATACAAGAAGACAGGCAAATAGACATAATAAAAAATATCAAAGTCGGAGACAAAGAGATCGAAGGCAAATTACAATTCAGCCAGGCTGACATCCAAGCTCTCGCCAAAGCCATAAAAGAAACTTCGTAGATCAACTACATTTTTTCAGTAAAAATAGTATAATCAGGTCGATCATCCAGTTTTACAATTCGCACAAGGTGGCTTTACTTGCGCCCAATCATGGGCGGTTCTGCCAACTTAATTGCCTTGTGCTGTTGAATTGGATGATCCAGAACCGTCCTCTTTGGACGTATCAACTAACTAATAAGATATGGAATCAGACAAGCAGCTTAAATACTTCCTTTACGCTAGAAAATCTACCGAATCAGAAGAACGACAAGCCCTATCTATTGGCTCACAGAAGGAAAGAATCAGCACCATATTCCCGAACATTAAAATTGTACAAGTACTGGAAGAAAGCAAGAGCGCATTCAAGCCCTATGAAAGAACAATCTTTCACGACATGATCGAGCGTCTTAGAAAAGGTGAAGCAGACGGAATCGTAGCTTGGCATCCAGACAGACTATCCAGAAATGAGATTGATGCAGCCACAATCACCTACCTTGTAAGAACTGGCGTGATAAAAGACTTGAAGTTTGGGTCATACAATTTCGACAACTCGCCTGAAGGAATAATGATGATACAAATGGCGCTCTCTCAATCACAGTATTCATCATCGAAATTAAGCATAGATGTAAAAAGAGGCTTAAGTACAAAGCTAAAAATGGGAATACGTCCAAACAAAGCAGCTCAAGGATGGCTTAATGACTACGAAAGCCCTACAGGAATGAAAACAATCCGAACTGATAAAAAACGTTTTCCCATCCTCAGAAAATGCTGGGACATAATGCTTACAGGCATCTATACCCCACCTCAAATACTGAAAAAACTCAATGACGAATGGGGCTACACCACACCTAAAACATTAAGACTAGGAGGGAAACCCTTAAGCCGCAGCGGAATCTATAAAATGTTTAGCAACAAGTTCTATGCTGGACTGATAAAACAGCCTGACGACACTTGGACAATGGGCGCACACGAACCAATGGTTACACTTGAAGAATATGACAGAGTTCAACGGATTCTAGGTAGAAAAGGGAATCCACGAGCCAAACAATATGATTTTTGCTATAAGCCTTTACTCAAATGTGGAGAATGCCAAGGCACTATCACCGCAGAGATTAAACGAAAAAGACTTAAAAGCACTGGTGGAATTAAGGAGTACACCTTTTACCATTGCACCCACAACAAAGACAAAAACTGTAAACAAGGCTCTATTGAAGAAAAAGAACTAACAAGAATGATGAAGTCCGAAATGGACAAATACACTATTTTACCTAAGTTCAGAGAGTGGTCTTTGGAAATGCTCAACAAATATAACGACAGTGAAATTAACCAACGCAAAAAAATACATCAAATGCAGGTAAACGCTGTATTGAAGGTACAAAGTGAAATCGACAACCTGACAAAAATGCGATACCGAGAACTAATTGACGACAAAGAATACTTAAAAGAGAAGAAAGAACTACAAAGCAGACTCGCTAAACTCAAAGAAGAACTTGGAGACACAGAAAAAAGAGCAGAGAACTGGCTAGAGCTTACAGAGGAAACATTTAGCTTCATCACATACGCCGCCCACCACTTCAACAAAGGTAGCTTTGAACAAAAGCGATCAATCTTGAACGGATTTGGATCGAACTTTTTAATCAAAGACAAGAAACTTGAGATGGTAGCCCATCAATGGCTCATCCCTATCGAAAATGAATACAAAGAACTTGAAACTCAATACCTAAGCTTAGAACCAGACAAAAACGCTAGCACAAAGGGCAATAGTGCCAAACTAGAGCAAGTCCGTCTATCATGGCTGGGGCGGAGGGATTCGAACCCACGAGTGACGGTACCAGAAACCGTTGCCTTACCACTTGGCCACGCCCCAACAGTGGGATCAATCTACCAATCCCCAGCCACAAAATCAAAGCAAAGTACCCCGACTCAGCCGCAAAGCCAAATCAGGGCACCATTTCAAATTCAAATTTAGATCAATTCCCCAGGCTGCTTGTAGATGTCCATCAATCCCAAATCCCTTGCCACAGCTTCATAAGTGATGTGTCCCTTGTATGCGTTCAAACCACGAGCAAAGCGTCCATCACCGGCAATCGAGTCCTTTAAGACCTTCTCAGCACCATCAATCGCCAACTTCTTCAAGTATGGAAGAGTAGCAGAGGTTAGAGCAATTGTAGACTGACGAGAAACCTGTCCCGGCATGTTTGGAATACAGCAGTACATCTTGTTGTAGATTTCATAAACAGGCTCCGAATGACTAGAACATCGCGCTCCCCACACACACCCACCCTGATCAATTGAAACATCAATAATCACAGTCCCGTCCTTCATAGACTTCACCTGATCTTCGCTCAACACTTCCGGCGCTTTGGTACCAGCCACCAAAACCGCACCAATAAAGAGATTACAATCTTTGATCGCTTGATCGTAATTATCCCCATTTGGCACAAGTGCCTCAAAGTTCTTGCCCAAAACAGGCCCAAGATATTCACTCATTTCTTTGTTTAATTCAGCACATCTATCAGCATTAATATCAAAAAGTTTCACACGAGAACCCATTCCCGCAGCAGTTTTGGCCGCAGTCGCTCCCACCGATCCCCCACCAACCACCACAATACGCGCCGAATCAATTCCAGTA
>JAESSS010000063.1 GCA_016763975.1 Candidatus Altimarinota bacterium | reverse complement strand
ATTATTCCCAAAATCAGGAAAATACTACCAAGTACTACCAAATTTACCATCACCATATTAACGGTTCTGTTTACCTTGCCAACAAAGGGGATTTTATCGATATCCATAGAAGTGAATTAAAAAGCTTACACCAAATATAGCACAAACAATTAATTGAAAAAATCCCGAAAATGAGTATAGTCTTAAGTTACAATCCTTAACCAAAATGCTTATGGAAGTTACATTTTTTCACAAGAACCTCACAAAAAGCGATGAGGCTATTTTAGTTGAATATGTAGGGCAAAAGACCGAAGCAATTGCAAAGATATTGACCAAATTTGCACCGGACGCCAAGTTGCTCCGTATCACAACTCAAAAATTTGAAAAACACGATGCTTACCAAGTAGAATTTTGTTTGTCATTGCCTAACAAATCTATCGTCGCCAAAGAAGCGAGTCATCAACTTTACAGAGCAGTAGACCTTTCTAAAGATCGACTTGTCACTCAAATCAAAAAACACATGGCACAGTTAAGGAAATCACGTTCACATCAATCAATACGTGATAATCATGAAGTTCCTAAGTTAGAACTATCTATGGATATTGGCTAACATCCTTTGACACGCCAAACTCTCATTCCATTTGCGTCGAGCTCTTCAAAACTCTGACAGAGCTCGTCGCTCCAAATCTCCAGCAATCCTCCGGGCTTTTCATGGCTGTGGCTTATCACTAAATAGAATCCATCTAAACCAGCAACATGTTTTTGGAATGCTTTTTTGTCACTTGCTCCAACTGCATACTCCCTCAAATCGTCACTCTCAGGGTAAGGTCTAATTTGAAAAGAATCAGATCCATAAAAATTCATCACATGAGCCAGAGAAGGTGTATGCACTATCACTTCTGCAGGATCATTTTCGATCACCTCCACTATCGCCCTGAAATCCTCTCCAAACTCTGCAGGATAATCTGCTAAGTCTTGGGGACTTGTCACTGAGACAAAGGCAATCATCATCAACACCACAAAAACCGGATGTACTTTGCGCATCACATCCATACCCAGCGCCACCAATCCCAACAATATAGGCAAAATATAAACCACATACCTAATTTTTAAAACTGGCTCAAAATAAACAGAATAGGCCATCGGCACCACCAATCCAGCCAGAATAAACACCAAGAAACACAAATAGGCCAACATCTTTTTCTTTTTATAAATAACCCAAGCCGCACCCAAAACAATCAAAAAGTATCCGCCAAACATCAAAAACAAATTCCAATCAGCAAAATTCAAATAATAATCAGCCAGCTCACTCCATTCTACTTCCGCCAACCAATATCTCTCCACTCCCAACTGATAAAACAAATTATCCAACCAAGGCAAATACAAAACAATAGTAGTCACAGCCGCCATCCCCCCCAACAAAAGCTGGAACGAACGGTTTTTCACAGATGCCAACAAAAGTAAAAAGATCAGAGCAAAAGCCAACAAAACAAAGAAGTAAAAATTATGTGTATAAATTCCCGCCACCGAACTCAAAACAAAAAGACCCCACCACAAATACGACTTACGTTTCACCGCATGCATCGACTTCCACAAAAAATAAAAGCCCATCAAAGCTTCCAAACTCAACAACACATACATCCTCGCCTCCATCGAAAAGCCAATATGAAAAGGGTGTACCGCCAACAAAAACGCCGCAATCAAACTCGCTTCCTTGCTAAAAGCCTCCGCCATCAATAAATACAAAAACATAATCGACAGCAATCCAAACACCACCGATACCAAACGAAAAGCCCTTTCACTTTCCCCAAAAACCTTCTGCACATAATGCATCACCATATAATATCCGGGAGGGGACTGATCCAAATCAGAAACCCTATCCCAAACTCCACTCAAATCCTCAGCCCCACTATTATAATAAGTCACACCCTCATCCAACCACAAACTTTCATTGTTTAAATGAAGCACACGCAACAATCCGCCAACAGCCAAGATCGCCACCAATATTGTTAAAGCCAAAGATTTCTTCATCCGAAGACATTATATTTAAAAATATGCCAAAAAGCGGCAATCCCATCTCTCCAACCAATTTTTTTACCTTCGCCATACGAACGCCCATAATAAGAAATTCCCACTTCATAAATTCGACATCTTAATTTGGAAACCCTCGCAGTCACTTCCGGCTCAAATCCAAAACGTTTAGACTTCAGCTTTGGCGCCACTTTATCAATTACTTCCCGTGTAAAAACTTTGTAACAAGTCTCCATATCCGTCAGATTGAGGTTTGTAAACATATTGGAAACCCAAGTCAGCATTGTATTGCCCAAGTAATGCCAATAGAGATGCACTCTATGCGGCCCTACACCAAGAAATCGTGATCCATAGACAACATCTGCCTTTCCATCAAGAATCGGCCCTAAGAGCACCATGTACTCCTTTGGGTCATATTCCAAATCCGCATCCTGTACCAAAACGATGTCTCCACTAACATGTTGAAATCCGGTTTTGAGCGCCGCACCCTTTCCTTGATTCTTATCATGATAAAGAACTTTGTGTTTGCCCTCCATTTTCTTCAAAATTTCCCTGCTATTATCCTCAGAGTGATCATCAACCAAAACAATCTCTCTCTCCATTCCTTCCGGCAACTCAGCTTCTTCCACAGCTTTAACAATCTCCTCAAGAGTTTTTTCTTCATTATAAACTGGAATCACTATTGAGAGTTTTTTCATGCAGTTCTATAGACAAGGAATAGTCCCATTGTGATCAGCACAACTCCCATAATTCTTAATAGAGAAATCGTCTCTCCCAAAAAAGCCCAAGAAATGAAAATAACCAAAACATAACCAATACTCAGCATTGGATATGCATAACTAAGATCAACTCTCGACAAACTCAATATCCAAAATACCGCAGACACAGCATAAATAATCAGCCCTGCCCAAATCGGTATACTAGTAAAAGCCTTCACAAATCCTTCCGCATTCATAGAAATAACTCCAAGCTTATTAACCCCAGACTTCAGAAAAGTCTGTCCGATTACATTGAAGAAGATACTAACTAAGATATAGAAATTTGCCATAGCCCAAACACTTTACAATTTCTGACGAAAATACTCAATCGTCTTTTTGAGACCTTCACTCAAATCAATCCCAGGCTCCCAATTCAACTTTTCCTTTGCCAGAGAAATATCAGGACAACGCTGCATCGGATCATCTCCCGGCAAATCTTTGTAAACAAGTCCGTATTCTCCCGGCACCATCTCTTTGACCTTTTCAGCAAATTCCAAAATCGTAAACTCATCAGGATTACCAATATTCACCGGCCCCACAAAATCATCAGAGCCCATCATCGCCAACATTCCATCCAGCAAATCATCAATATACTGAAAACTCCTACTCTGCCCCCCATCCCCATAAATCGTCAAATCCTCCCCACGCAAAGCCTGCATAATAAAATTAGAAACAACCCTCCCATCCTCACTATCCATCCTTGGACCATAAGTATTAAAAATCCTCACAATCTTCACATCCAAACCGTGCTGTCTCCAAAAATTCATACACAAACTTTCCGCCACCCTCTTGCCCTCATCGTAACAACTCCTAATTCCATGCGGATTCACATCTCCACGATAATCCTCCTTTTGTGGATGTTCCTTGGGATCTCCATAAACCTCCGAAGTAGAAGTGAAAAGCAACTTTCCGCCATTTTCCTTACAATATTCCAAAACATTCAAAGTCCCCTGAAAATTAGTTTTCAAAGTGAAAATATGATCCTTTTGATATCTCGGCGGCGAAGCTGGACAGGCCAAATGATAAGTCTGATCAAACTTTCCCATATCCGGAAAAACCTCCGTCACATCATGATCCACAATCTCCACATCCAAATCCTCAACATTCCCTCGCTCCGAAGAATAAAAGTTATCCAAACACACAACTTCATTGCCACCAGCCAATAAGCGCTCACATAAGTTCGCGCCAATAAACCCCGCTCCTCCTGTAACTAGTATTCTCATAGTGGCGATTATAGGCAGTTTTCTGCTATAAATAAAGCATGTCTTCCATTACAAAATTTCGCAAAGTGATACAAACTCTTTTCTTTTTTGTTTTGGCAGGAATTTTTGAGATAGGTGGGGGATACCTCATTTGGCTTTGGCTCCGAGATGGTTGGGATTGGACTTATGGACTGGTGGGCGGTTTATTACTCTTTTTATATGGAATTGTACCGACATTCCAACCCGCATATTTTCACCGAGTCTATGCAGCATATGGAGGAGTTTTTATTGTAATGGCCATGCTTTGGGCATGGATTTTTGATGGAACTAGACCCGACTTTTATGACACTCTTGGTGCCTCAATTGCCTTGTTTGGAGTATTTATAATTTTTTATTGGCCCCGCAAAAACGAAAAAATATGGAGCAAGTAGTCACAACACTAGCAATTTTCTTTCTCGCCGCACTTTTTGAAATTGGTGGTGGCTATTTAGTTTGGCAGTGGTTGAGAGAAAAGAAAGGATTACTCACTGGGCTAGCGGGTGGAGTAATACTTTTTGTTTACGGAGTGATTCCCACTTTGCAGCCGGCTAGTTTTGGTAGAGTTTATGCGGCCTATGGTGGCATATTCATCATCTCCTCGATTATATGGGGCAAGTATATTGATAAACAAAAACCAGACCGCTACGAAATTATCGGAGCAGCTATCACCCTTATCGGTGTGATCATAATTTTTTATATTCCAAGATGAAAAAAAGGATCCGCCTAAGCGAATCCTTTTCTATTTTCTATTCCAGAAGGAGACTAAGCACCTTCTTCTTCAACAGCAGCTTCCTCAGTTGCTTCATCAGCAGCTGGTTCAACAACTTCTTCTTCCATTACTTCACCTTCTTCCATTACGTCGTCAGTAGCAGGAGCAGTGCAACCAGCTAGGGCTACAGCTGAGATAGATAGAAGCGCTAGGCTTACAAAAAACTTTTTCATCTTTTTTGTGTTTAAAAAATAAAGATGTGTGACCTAAATCACGATGTGGCAATTATATTGATTAAAATCGAAATGTAAAACTTCAAAGTTCAGAAATAATTGACAGGGATGTCAAAAAGAAGTTTCGTTGAGCATTAGCGCAAAGTAATTATTTGCGCTAATATCATTCTATATGAACACTCATGCCCTCAAAGCTGGAGAAGACGCCGCCAAGAAAAGTATCGTTGAATTAGTGGCCATGGCAGGCTTAAAGATAACTGTCGGTCTTTTTTCCGGTATGACTGTAATAGTGGCAGATGGCATCAGCACTCTTGCCGACACTCTTGGACTTTTTGCTTCATACATTGGACTACATCTCTCTCGCAAACATTCCAATAAAAATTTCGGTTACGGTTATTACAAAATAGAAACTCTTGCAGCACTGATTATTTCAATTGGCATTCTCTATCTCTCTTATGTCATGGCACTTCAGGCAATTTATATTTTCCAAAATCCTGTTCAAGGTAAATTTGTTACCTTTGCTATCACCGCCAGCATCATCGCACTTTTTCACTCCAAAAAATTAGAAAAACGTCTTCGTACAGCAGCAGTCAAAACCAATTCACAATCCCTCCTCGCCAACGCCCGCGACAAAAAAGTGGATTTCTACGCACAATTTGCCGTACTAGCCTCAGTCATTGCCAACTACCAAAACATTCAATATGTGGAGGCCTCAGTTACTTTGTTGATCGCAGTACTAATTGCAAAAGAGGGTTTTGTTTCAGCCAAAGAATCAATTTATTTCCTTTTAGATTATTGGGACGATCCCAAATTGACTCGCAAAATTCATAAAATTTTTAATAAAGAAAAAGATCTCATCGTAAAAGTAAAAAAACTGCGTTTACGTCGTGCGGGAACATTTATTTTTGGTGAAGCATTTGTCGAAATAAATCCTTATGCCGGAATTCAGGATCTTCGTGATGAACTGGATCTCCTTGCGGATAAAATCAAAGAATCTAGCAGCTACATCAAAGATTTCTCAATCTATAGTCACATTAGCAAGGAACAAACAGTCAAAGTCGCAGTACCAATCAAATCCGGCAGGGGACTGGGCGCAGAGGTTGCCAACAACTTCAGACAAACGGAGGCATATCTTTTTGCAACTATCAGAAACGGCAAAATCAAAGCTCACTACGTCAAAAAACTTCCTCATCTCGACAAAAAGCTCACCGAACTGACAGATTTCTTCGAAAAAGAAAAGATCAACATCCTTATCGACAATAAACTTTCTTCTCTTGTATACTACCAACTCCGTCGAGCTCACCACATTTTGATTTACCCAAACTTTTCCGACATCAAAAAAGTCCGACAAACATTAGAACTATTAGTTATTGATACATGATCTGCGTTCCACTTAAAAATCAAAAAACTCTTCTCAAAGATATTCAGGAAGCCGAAAAAATAGCAGACCTAACAGAGATTTGCTTCGACTCTTTTTCAGAAGATTTTGATATTGATCAAGTTTTCAAAAAAGCCAAAAAGCCCATCCTCTACAAATGTATTGATCATCAAAACATGGAAAAAGTTCTTGCCTTCAAACCGCATTATATCGATTTGGACATTGCCACTGAAAGCAAAGTGATTTCAAAGGTCATAAAACTCAGTCCAAAAACCAAAATCATCCTTTCACATCATGATTTCAAAAAAACTCCATCCACTCCCGAACTGAAATCACTCATCACCAAAATGTTCCGTCGCAAAGCCCACATCGCCAAAATAGCCGCCACAGCAAAATCTTTCGAAGACTCTCTCCGCATACTTGAACTACTCGCACAGATCTCCCCAAAAAAGAAAGTCATCCTAATTGCTATGTCCAAACACGGCCAAATTACACGTAGCACTGGACATCTTTTCGGAAATTACCTAATGTATGCGCCACTTAGCGAAGAGAACAAGACTGCCAGTGGTCAAATAACTGCCAAAGAACTAAACAAAATAATATGTCTGTCAAAATAGCAATCGTCGGTCTACCCAATGTCGGGAAATCCACACTATTCAACGCCCTCACCCGCACCAAGGGTGCCGAGGCTCAAAACTACCCTTTTTGTACTATTGATCCCAATATCGGAATAGTTGAGGTTCCAGATCATCGTTTATCCAAACTATCCAACACTTCAGGCTCAGAAAAAGTAATTCCAGCTGCCATTGAATTTGTCGATATTGCCGGTCTTGTCAAAGAGGCCAGTGAAGGAGAGGGGCTTGGCAACAAATTCCTCGCAAACATTAGGGAGTGCGACGCTATTGCCCATGTGGTTCGCGGTTTTTCTGACGCAAACGTTACACACGTTCATGGTGAGGTTGATCCAAAATTTGATCGTGAAATAATTGAATCAGAACTTTTGCTTGCCGATCTACAAACTCTGGAAAAGCGTTTAGGCAAAGCTTTCAGTGAATCAAAAGCAGGAGACAAAGAAAAAGTCGCCTATTTTAAATTGGTCGATCGTATGAATGAACATCTTAAATCAGGAAACCTCGCTCACAATTTGGAAATGGACGAAGAAGAGATGCTCGCCTTACACGATTTGCACTTGTTAACAATGAAACCCTACCTTTACGTCGTCAATGTCCAAGAAGACCAACTTCAATCCTTTAACAAGGAGACATACGCCAGCCAACTCGGAATAGATGACCACAACAAAGTTATTCCAATCTCTGCCAAAATTGAAGAAGACCTCATCGATTTTTCACAAGAAGATGCTGATGAATTCCTCAAGGAGTTGGGAATCGAAGAAACAGGACTTAATGCTCTAATCCGATCCGCATACGACACTCTTGGCTTAATTACTTACTTCACAAGCGGTGAAAAAGAAACTAGGGCTTGGACTGTAAAACTTGACGCTCTCGCGCCACAGGCTGCTGGAGTGATCCATACTGACTTTGAAAAAGGCTTCATCAAGGCCGAAGTTGTTCACTGGCAAGATTTGGTCAGTCACGGTAGCGAAAGCAAAGCAAAAGAATCAGGAAAGGTCCGCCTTGAAGGAAAAGAATACATCGTGCGTGATGGAGATGTTATGCACTTTAAATTCTCCAATTAAAGTGCTTTTTTGTAATTGGTAAAATTCATTCCCAGATAGATATAAAACATCAGTATTTCAAGTACGATACTTAGTCTACTCAATTCCAAACCAAAATAGGCTACTTCAGTATAGAGCAACACAAAAGCAATGAGAGGCACCATAAACGCTACCGTCCAAAGCGTTACTCTGCTACGTACGATTGGGAAATACTTTGTGGCCACATTGGTCAAATACACTACCGAAAACAAAAGTGCCAACAATAGTCCTTCCAAAATCAGACTTGTTGCAGCCGGATACATGATTGCCATTTCAGAATTACCAACATAGCGATAAATAAAAGGATGAACTATCCATCCGAATATGGTTAGAGCTCCAATCAACGAGAAGAAAATCAATCCTCTTGAAGAAACCCTGTATACATTTTGCACACCATCAATTTGTTTAACACGATCAAAGATTTTTCTAACTGTCTTCAGATCTTTCACAATCACCTGCACATTCATATAAGCTTCTTTGCATGAGGCCGAAGTCCAAGCCTTGAAATACATCATATCCACAGAGTTTGTATAAAAAACTTCAGAAACTTCTCTCATCAAACCAAATTGATTCTTTGCTTTTATTTTTGCATTAACCCTGATCCCGTCCTTCATACTCCTATAAAAAAACCGTCTCAATAATCCAGATTCTTTAAAGAAAAGTCCCGATTTTTTATTTTGCAGCGCATCGACAACCACCATCGGATCAAGCACTCCTTCTCCGATTGATGTGAGCATCTGGTGTCTCGTTCCAAATTCCCCTATTTTTTTGGAGTTCATATTTTTCACAAAACCTAATCCTGAAATATCCAATTGTTTTTGCAGTAATTTCTTCCCCGCTTCCACTTTAATTTTATTACTTACTTTTTTGAAATGTTCTTTAATCTTTTTCTTAGCAAAATTTGTTTTCGCAAAAGACAACCATGAATGATCGGGGCTAAGTTCTTTGGAAGTAATCACATTTACTTGGTCACCACTTTTTAAAGAAGCCGAAATTGGCCTCAGTAAACCATTGATTTCAGCTCTTTGCGCATGTGAACCAATCTCTGAATGAATTGCATACGCAAAATCAATCACACTCGCTCCCTTTGGCAAATCAATCGAACGTCCCTTTGGAGTAAATACAAAAATCCTATCCTCAAAAATATCCAATTTAATATCCTCCAAAAAGCTCCCGTTTTTTTCCTTTTCAATCTCCAAAATCTTATTCACCCAAACTGAACGTTTATCTTCCGCAAAAAGATTACCTTTTCTACATGATTCCGAAGCAAAATAATGCGCCATAATGCCATACTTATCCTCTGTATCCATTTGTTGCGTCCTAATTTGCATCTCAGTTGTCACGCCACTTGGTCCAAAAACATTAGTGTGCAAACTTTGGTATCCATTACTCTTTGGGTTGGCAATATAATCCTTGAAACGCGAATTTTTCGGTGTGAATTTTGCGTGAGTAATACCAAGAACTTGGTAACAGTCTGCGATATTGGCAACAATCACCCGAAGCGCTATACGATTATCAATACAATCAATTCCTTTATTACTGGAACAGATTTTTTTGTATATGCTATAAAAATTCTTTCTTCTTCTTTTTATTTTCACACTAATTCCATTTTTCTTAAATTCTCCTTTTAGATCGGCAATCATTTCATTCGCAATTTTTTCCTTAGCTTTTTCATAATTATTTAATTTCAGACGCACTCGCTCTTATTCACTTGGAAAAATATGCATAAAACAGAGATCTTCAAGTTTCTGCTTCAGCTGCTGAATTCCCAATAAATTAGCCATCGGCACATATATTTCCAAAGTCTCTCTAGCGATTCTCAACCTTTTTTCAGGCTGTGGAATATTGCCCAAAGTCATCATATTATGCAGTCGATCAGCCAGTTTTATCAAAATAACTCTTGGATCCTCAGCACTGTGCAAAAATAGTTTTTTCAAAGATTCAATCTGCCTTTCCGGCATATTACGTTGGTAATGTACTTTTGAAAGTTTGGTAATTCCATCAACCAAAAATCCAACTTTCTCCCCAAATAGTTCAGTTACTTCATCTATTCCATGTTTAGTATCCTCAGGAACATCATGTAGTAGGGCCGAAATCAAAATGTCCTGATCCGCATGCATATCACACAAAATCTGTGTCACTGCGACAGGATGCGCAATATAGGGAGTTTTTCCGTCTTTACGCATTTGCCCTCTATGTGCTTTTTCCGCAAATTTAAAAGCTTTTATGAAAAGTTTTGAATCAAAAAGCGGAGAGTGTTTTTTGGCAGCAACAACAACCGTATGGATATCAAAGAACTTTTTATAAGTGCTTGTTGGCATAGAATACTCAAAAAAAAGGGATAAAAAAAGTATCCCACAAAACCCCCTTAAGGTCAAATTGGCCTTATGCCAAAGCCTATATAACGATTGAATAAGGCCCCAAAAACCTCTATAATAGATAGATAAAACTAATAAACATGCGCGACGAGTTTAATAATTTCAAAGAAGATCCTTACCGCAATAATTCTTTCGGTGAGAGTAATTTTGTCTTTGAAAAAAAAGATGAACCGGCGAGAGAGGAGTCATCCAAGGCACATTTTTCCCTACATATTGAGAAAAAACATCCAATACCTAAAAAAACTCAGCAGCACAAAACTCCTGAACCTAAACGCAATTTCAAAACGATCATTTCTGACGCCTCACACCAAATCATTGCCTCTGTAGTGATATTTGCCATTGGATTTTTGGCGATGAACTTCTCGGCTTTTTATTCTATCGGCAAATTCAAAGTTCAGTCTTGGCTTCAAGGTGACGAACCAACAATTTTAGAAGAGTTTGTACAAGAACAAGTACCTACAAAAACAGTTCTACAAGTAAGCAAAGATCTCAATTCTCAAAAAGTAAACATCCCCGAATTGAGCCTTTCAGTTGGCCCAAGCGACAATCGCATAATTATTCCACGTATCAACCAGAATCTACCTGTCGTACGTGTCAGTAGTCAGAATTTAGTAAAACGTGACTGGAAAGCGCTGGAAACTGACATTCAGAGTGCTTTGAAGAATGGGGTCGTGCATTATCCCGGCACCAGTCTACCTGGCCAAAATGGTAATGTTGTAATTACCGGTCATTCCTCATATTTCCCTTGGGATCCGGGACGATTCAAGGACGTTTTTGCCCTTCTACATCAAGTTGTCGAAGGAGATGAAATTGTCTTATACCAAGATCAAGAAAAGTTTAGTTATGTCGTACAGGAAATAAAAGTAGTGCTTCCCGAAGACATCGAAGTCTTGAAGCAAACTCCTGATGACCGTTTAACTCTGATCACGTGTACTCCGGTTGGCACAAACCTAAAACGCCTGATCGTAATTGCCAAGCCCGTTGCCAACAAAGTCGCCAAAGCTGGCGATATTCTACGTTAAAAACTATCTAGCTGCTTCAACAATTCAGCCTCTTTTTCTAGTTCTGATTTTTCTGCAGCTATTTCCGCAGTTTTAACTTCTTGAATTTTCTCATGCAACTGAGCTTCATCCAATTTTTTAACCGGTTTATTGATACGAGCCATTTCAGCATCATATTCATTGTCTAATTTGGACAACTGATCTTTTTCATTAACCAAAATCTCTCTAAACTTCATAATCTGATCCTCCGTCATTATTGGCATAATCTGCAGCCAATACTGTCTTTCCTCTTCATTCATCGACTCAGTTTCATAAATCAACTTCACCAAATCAGGAAATTTGTCACGTACCAAAGCGGGCACAATATACTTTTTGGACGCATCATCCATATACTGTTTGGCAGTTTTATTGGCATCCACAACCATTCCGTCCCCGGTTACAGTGCCACCTCCTGTTTGTTTAGTATCGTCAGCCATCTAATTGATTATAGTTTATTTATTCAGGGAATCCCACTTCAATCTATTTTCTTCTCTTAATTTGAACATTTCCGCATTCATTTTTTTATAAACTTTCAGCTTCACTTCATCAATGGGAGAAATAGTTTGCTGCGGGGAGTTTTCGATTTCTTTAATCTGTTCCACGTATTTTATCGAGAATTTCTCAATCACTTCTATCGCCTTTGCGATACTTTCTTTAGTATCCGGTCCAGAGCCAACTACTTTTTTCAGTTCATGAATAAAACTCATTCTTTCTTTATGTTCCAGTGCTGCAGGGAAAACTTTCTTTGCAATTTCCATCAACTCCGGTTTTATCAGTGAATTACTGAGATCATTTTCGTATTTGTCAGATTGTTCTTTTGCCTCTTCATATGCAATTTTTGCGGAATCTGATTCTTTTGGTTTTTTGGTAGGCACCCCAGTAGATTCGGAACGTATTTCTGCAATTTCTTCCGCATGCAAAGGTATATAAGCTGCTCTAAAAGTCGAAGCATTTAATGCTGCGTTTGAGCCTGATTCAGCATTTTCATCGATTGTAATTTGCTGAACTTTTTCCCCATCATAATATTCTAATTTACCATCTTCATTCATAAATCCAGTAAGCATTTTGTCTCCTAACAAAAAGAAAACCACTGTTCCAAAGGGTTTTTCCTGATCCATAAAATCTGAAAAAGAAAGTTCTTCATTCAAAAGATTTGTAGCTGTTCCGGGAATTAGTGATCTTTTTAATTTCCCCGCCAAACTATGATAATCCTGTACATCATTTTTGCCCCAAAGCGTTTCCCGTACATATGAAACAGATTTTCTTTGTTGGCTATAAGTTGGTGGATATTTACGTGTTTTTACTACTTCTCGTAGATCTTTTACTCGTGTCCGTTCGGCCTTCATAAATATTTCTTTGTCTGCATCACTTAGTTCTCCATCTTTTTTGTAAGGAAATCGATCCAAAGCACTAGAAAATCCAATTGAAGAAAAGTTTTCAAGCATCGGCGCATATTCGGAAGCTCCTTTAAACATTAATGCCATCATTCGAGTTAATGCCGTTTGTGGTTTCATATTCAACAATCTCTCAGCCTCTCTTGTATAGGCATCATCATGCTGTTCTCCCATTTCTGACAAAGCTTTTTCTAAACCGTCACCCAACTCAGCTTTTTCATATTTCCCGCCAATTTGTTTCCCTCTTCTAAACAGTTCAATATATTCTTTGCCGTCAGCCCCTTTGCTCATATTAAATTCAAAGCCAAGACGAGCCGCTTCGGCAAAATTCATTTTATATTTTTCATCAATTTTTATCTGAATCTCTTTGCCTGCAGTGCCATCCAGAATTGTCACATCAAAAGTCTTCGCTACCACCTCTTCAGGCGGCCCCATAAGAGTTTCAGCGCTATCCGTCGAAGCATCAGTCAAACTAGGAGCTGGCGCTTTTTTATCAATATCTGAATTTGGAGTGTCTAAGTTACGCATAACTCTAAATTATAAATAAATCACCATCTGTATCTTCAAATGCTTCTTTTTTTACTCGAAGATCATGTACCAAATTTTGAATTTGAAATGAATCTTTGAAGCCATTTTCGTATAAATCTTTGATATTACGAATGGCAGAAAGCATATTTATACTAGCCATATCCACTGATCCTTGTCTCTTTGTGTCTAATTTGTCATAAACCTCATCATTAAAAAGAGAAGAAGGTTTGTAAAGTTCAATTTTGCCATCGCCAACCATCTGTATCAGCAAGTCGAGAAAAGCGCTATCCTCAGGGCTTACACCCGTAGGATCAACAGTCGGAGCATTCAGTTCCTTCTGAGTATTTTCATCTTTATGTACAGCTTTTTGCTGCAATTCATCATTCATACTTGTAACTTTATCTACTAAATCATAAAATTATAGCAGATTTTAGCCTAAAATTCAATCCATGGAGCGTAAGAAAGCCAAAAACCGTATAGAAAAGCTTAAAGAGAAAATTAAAGATTTAAACTACAAATACTTTGTTTTAGATCAATCTGAGGTGGAAGAATCAGTACGAGACTCGCTTAAACGTGAGCTAATAGAGCTCGAAAGCAAGTTTCAGGACCTCATTACCGAAGATTCCCCAACTCAGCGTGTTGGATCAGCTTTGAGCGGTAGATTTAAGAAAATGAAGCATAAAAGTAAGAAAAAGAGTCTTGCTGACGTTTTTTCTGCTGAAGAAATTAGAGAATGGTACAAACGCTGCCAAAAACAGGTTTCCGGCCCAATTGAATTCATTTGTGAGCTCAAAATCGACGGCCTCAATATCACTCTCCAATACGAAAAAGGCAAATTAATCCGCGCCCTCACCCGCGGCAACGGAGCAGAAGGTTCTCAAGAAGAAGAGCTGCCATCGCGGCTTCAAGGTGCTTCCGCAAACGAAGATGCCTGGGCTTATTGAGATGTGGAAGTGCTTTGGAGCGCTGT